>CANFHZ010000019.1 GCA_947446885.1 Comamonadaceae bacterium | reverse complement strand
TGGGCAGATGCTGAAAGTTGGCGGCTAAAAAGGTGTTGGGCTCGGTGCCGTAGGCGTATTCTTTGCTGCTGTAGCGTTCATTCCACATGTAGTTTCTCCTGCGCCGGGGTGATGGGATTAGACAATGGAACAGCGTTTGGGCTTGCACGAGCGCCAAACCGAATGCGTTGAGGAAGATTCGGGGTCCGGTTTGTACAATAATGCGTACAACTTCGAAAGAACTTCATGGATGCCATCACCTATTCCACCGCCCGGGCCAATCTGGCTTCGACCATGAACCGCGTCTGCAATGACCATGAAACCTTGATCATCACCCGCAACGGCGAACAATCTGTGGTGATGCTGTCTTTGGAGGACTTTCAGGCACTGGAAGAAACCGCCTACCTTTTGCGCAACCCTGCTAATGCCAAGCGACTGCTCTCGGCTACGAGCCAATTGGCCGCCGGAAAAGGCGTGGCGCGTGCGCTGGTTCCATGAAGCTCGTCTTTGCCGACGAGGCATGGGAGGACTACCTTTACTGGCAAAAGCAAGACCGTCGCGTAGTAGAGCGCATCAACAAACTAATTGCGGATACCGCACGCTCACCGTTTGAGGGAATCGGCAAGCCCGAACCGCTCAAGCACGCGCTCGCCGGGTTCTGGTCACGCCGCATTACCGACGAACACCGCATGGTCTACCGGCCAGAAGACGGCGCTTTGCTGATTGCGCAACTGCGCTACCACTACCAACTGCCGACCACGGGCGCAGGTGATTTGCGGAAATCCTTGTGATAAAGCCGTAGGCCGCCTATTGCGCCTGCGCAATCGCCTTCTTCAAGTCCCGGTATTCCTCGCACGAAAAAGTGCAAATCTTGTCCAGACTGGCCAGGTGTTCTTTGGCTTTGCCGAGCTGCCCCATCTGGATATAGGCGATGCCTATGTATTCATGCGCGCCCTTGTGCTTGGGATCCAGCGTGAGTGCCTGCTTGTAAGCCACCAAAGCTTCGTCGTACTTTTTCTGGTTGCGCAGGCTGTAGCCCAGCAAATTGAACCCGTCGGCACTGCGCGGATTGGCGACCGTGTAAGCCTCCAGCACCGAGAGTGCGCCAGGCCAGTCTTTGCGGGCAATGGCTGTTTTGGCTTTTTCCAGCTCAAGATCGCGGGGCGTTGGCGGGCTGCTATCGCCAGCGAAAGCAACACTGCCAGCCAGCAAAAAGACACCCATCCATAAACGAAAAATTTGCATAAGGCTCTCTTTGGTAGTTACATGAAACACAGCAGCACTGCTGCGCGGGCCCCGAATCTAGCGCGCTAAGGTGTCGTTCGCTTTTTATGTGGGCAATAGACAAACTGGCGGCCGCACGCCCAGCTTGCGCACCGCCCCCCGAGCCCGCGCCAGCTCTTCCACCGCGCGACCCAGTGCTTCGATGCCACTGGTGATCAGGCCCGCCGGAATGGACGACAGGCGCAGGCGGAAGTAGTTGCAGGGATAGGGCGGGTTTTGAAAGAACACGTCGCCGGCCTCTATCAACACGCCATGGCTGCGGGCGATCAACGCGAGTTCAGCAGCATCGACCCAGGCCGGAGCCTGAACCCAGAGCGACGCGCCGCCGGAAGGCAGCGTGCACGCGAAATCTGGCAGATGCGTGGCCAGCGCGGCGGCGGCAAGTTGCATGCGCTCCTGCATGGCGGCGTTCACGCGGCGGGCGTGGGTCTCGTGGTGACCCAGTGACAAAAACAGGGCGAAGGCATGCTGCAAAAACGCGCTGGGATGGCGCAGCATGGCGTGGCGCAGTTCGCGCAACTCGGCGATCAGCGCGCGCGGGGCAACGATATAGCCCAGGCGCAGCGAGGGCGACAGACTTTTGGACACTGAACCCACATAAATCACCCGCCCCACCTTGTCCAGGCTTTTGAGCGCCGGCATGGGCTGGCCCTGGTAGAGGTTTTCGGCTTCGTAATCGTCTTCGATCACCACAAAGTTTTTGCGCTCGGCCAGCGCCAGCAAGGCCGTGCGCCGTTCCATGCTCATGGTGTGGGTGGTGGGGCTTTGGTGCGAGGGGGTCACAAAGCAATAGTCCAAACGCGGCAGGTCATCCACGATCAAACCCTGCGCATCCACCGGCAGCGGCACAAGCTGCGGTGCGCGCAGGGCAAAGCTGTTGCGCGCATGCGGGTGGCCAGGCTCCTCCAAGCCGACACGCTGCTGCGCGTCAAACAGGGCCTCGGCCAACAGGTAGTAGGCGTGCTGCGCGCCCACGGTGATCAAGATTTCTTCCGGCAGCGCGAACACGCCACGCTTGGGCAGCAGGCGCAGGCGGATCTGCTCGATAACCTCGGGCACATCGCTGAGCTCAAAGTCCGGCGTCCACTGGGGCAGATGCGAACGCGCCAGGCTGTGCACGCAGCATTCCCGAAACGCTTCGGAGGGGAATAGCAGGGGGTCATAGGTGCCGTACACAAAGGGGTAGCGGTACTGGCGCCACTGGTCAGGCTTGGCCAGGGTGCGTTGATCGACCAGCGAGCGCAGCACCCGCGCGCCCCAGTCTGGCTGGGCGCGCTCGGGCCCGGGACGTTGAATGGGAGCGCTCACATCCGCGCTGGTGCGGGCTGCCGCACCAGTCGTTGCGCTATGCGGCATGTCCAGCCCGCTGGGCGACTGCACCACAAACACGCCGCTACGCGGGCGCGACTCCAGAAAACCGTCGTCCATCAGCTGGGCGTAGGCTGCGGTCACCGTGTTGCGGCTCAGCCCGAGCAGCTTGGCCAGCTCGCGCGATGAGGGCAGCGGGGCGCCCGCAGGCAGACGCCGGTCCAGAATCGCCTGCACCACCGACAAGCGCAGGCGCTGCTGCAAAGGAAGCGCGGGTTTGTCGGGAAGCGCAAACAGGGTTTCCCACTGCGCGCCCTTGGTGCGTTGGTGCGGGGGCATGGTGCCAGTATAGGTACTGGCACCCCGCTTTTGGCATAGGCTGGCGCAAGCGAATGGTGTGAACTGGCTCTTTCAGGCTCCGGCTGGCTTGCCTATGCTCAGGCCATACCTGCTTTTGGAGTTTTCCCCATGACTGCTGCAATCACTGTTGCCACCCTGGAGGCCTTCAGCGCCGCCTGGAACCGCCACGACATCGACGCGCTGATGTCGTTTATGCACCCGGACTGCGTGTTCCTGACCGCTGCCGGCGACCAGGCCTGCGGCACCCGCCATAGCGGAACCGAAGCGGTGCGCAAAGCCTTTGCCGGCGCCTGGGCAACCGTGCCCGATGTGCAGTGGACCAAGGGCAAACACTTTGTACACGGCGACTTCGGCGTGTCCGAATGGACTTTTGAAGGCACGGCGGCCGACGGCAGCCGGATCGAGACCGACGGGGTGGATCTGTTCACCTTCAAGGACGGCAAAATTCTGGTGAAAAACGTGTTCCGCAAAGCCCGCCCCAATATTCCTGCTGCCAAATAATCTTTTGCCCGTAGCGCCCACCGCCGCCGCGATGCCGCAACAAGCCATGACCACCACCACCGCCCCCCACGCTGCCCAACAAGCCTACGACCCGCGCTATGACCCGCTGGTAGACGCCAACCCGGGTGCCGGGCGCGCCTATGCGCCGACCTACTGGGTCGCCAGCGCCGGTACACCGCCCGAGGACGACGGCCCGGTGCGCGGCGACATGGACGTGGACGTGGTGGTGATCGGCTCGGGCTCCACCGGCATGTCAACCGCGATGTACCTGGCGCAGGACCACGGCATCCAGGCCGTGGTGCTGGAAGCCAACCAGACCGCCTGGGGTTGCTCCAGCCGCAGCGGCGGCCAGGGCCAGAACGCCAGCGGGCGGCTGACCCGCTCGCAATGGATTGAACGCTGGGGCCTGGACACCGCCAAGAAGCTGGACATGGAAATCCGCACCGGATTCGAAAATTTCCGCCAGCTCACCCGCGAGATCGATTGCGACGCCTTTGACGGCGGCCACTTGTATGTGGCGCACCGGCCCGAGAAAGTGGCCTACCTGCAAGAACAAACCCGGGTGCGGCGCGAAATTTTTGGCTACGACACCCGCATGCTCAGTGCAGAGGAACTGCGCGCCAACTACTGCGACGAGCGCGATGCCGCAGCTGCCATGTGGGAGCCCGAAGGCGTGGGCGTGCACCCGCTCAAATTCACCTTTGGCCTGATGCGCAAAGCACGCGCCCTGGGCGTGAAGATCCACACCGCCAGCCCCGTGCAAGGCTGGCAAACCGTCCATGGCGTGCACCACCTGCGCACGCCCGGCGGCACGGTGCGCGCCAAGCGCGTGGTGCTGTGCACGGGCGGCTACACCGGGCAGGGCGCGAGCCCGGTGCTGCGCAACAAAATCCTACCCATTCTGTCCAACTCGGTGGTCACCCGGCCGCTGACCGATGCGGAACTGAAGGCCACCAATTTCCGCTCACAAACCTTTTTGACCGATACCCGCACCCTGCGCTTTTACTACCGGCTGCTCAGCGATAAGCGCCTGCAACTGGGCAGCCGGAGCTCCATCACGGGGGCGGATGCACAAGAGCCCAAACACCTCAAGCTGCTGACCGACGCGATTGCGCGCAAGTTCCCGCCCTTGGCCGGCATTCCCATCGATTACTCCTGGTGGGGTTGGGTGGATGTGAGCCACGACATGATGCCGCGCATCACCCGGCCGGACCCGGCGCAAACCGTGTGGCACGCAGTGGGCTACGGCGGCAACGGCGTATCGTTTTCCACCTGGGCAGGCAAACGGGTGGCGCAGCGGGTGGCCGGTAAAGACGGGAACGACGCGGTGTTTGACTTGCCGATTTACAACTCGCCGCTGGAATACCCCAACTTTTTCAAGCTCTTCCGCGCGGAGGCGCTGGCGCCGTTCCGGCGTCTGGGCCAGCAGTTCCTCTACAAGTGGTACTGGTGGCAGGACGAGATGTAAGCACGCCCGCACCCAGCCGGGCACAGGGCATTAAGCCTTGGCCACGCGGGCGCTTTTCCAATACACGTCATCACCTGAGCTGCCGTCGCTGCGGTGGCGGTTGAGCACGCGGGCCAGCACAAATAGCAGGTCTGACAAGCGGTTGAGGTACTGGCGGGGGTGCTCTTTCAAGGCCTCTTCGTTGCCTAGGGCGACCACCGCGCGCTCGGCCCGGCGCGCCACGGTACGGCACACATGGGCCAGCGCAGCGGCACGGGTTCCAGCGGGCAGGATGAACTCCAGCAGCGCGGGCAGGTCAGCGTTGAACTCGGCCAAGGCCTGGTCCAGGGCCAGTACGGCTTCTTCCTTGAGCAGTTCAAATCCGGGGATGGACAGCTCGCCACCCAGATTGAAAAGCTGGTGCTGGATCTCGACCAGAACGGCGCGTACGCGCCCGGGCATGTCCTCGCACAAAAGCACGCCGATGTTGGAATTGAGCTCGTCCACATCGCCCATGGCATGCACCCGCAAGCTGTTTTTGGAGACGCGGGAGTTATCCCCCAGGCCCGTGGTGCCGGCGTCGCCGGTACGCGTGGCAATTTGTGTCAATCGGTTTCCCATGGTCGCTTTCTGTGAAAGTGGCATTATTGACGCTTTGCATATTCCGGGAATGCACCATGAACGCACCGCTGTCTGCACAACAGGCTTTTTCGCACGCCGCCATGCGGCATCCACCCCAGGCCATGCTGGAAGAACTCCGCACGGCATTCGGTGCACAGTTTTCCAGTGCCGCTGCGGTGTGTGCGCAGCACGGGCGCGACGAGTCGGCTTTTGATGTACCGCCTCCGGGCGGCGTGGTGTTTGCGCAGAGCACGCACGACGTGCAGCGCCTGCTGCAGATCGCCGCACGCTATGCCGTGCCCGTCATCCCTTTTGGCGTGGGCTCATCGCTGGAAGGACATCTGCTGGCAGTGCAGGGCGGCATCAGCGTGGACATGGGGCGCATGAACCAGGTGTTGGCCATCCACGACGCGGATCTGACCGTGACGGTGCAGCCCGGCGTCACGCGCAAGCAGCTCAATGAGGCGGTGAAATCCGCCGGCCTGTTCTTCCCGATTGATCCGGGCGCGGATGCCAGCATTGGCGGCATGTGCGCCACCCGCGCCAGCGGTACCAATGCGGTGCGCTACGGCACCATGCGCGAGAACGTGCTGGCGCTCGAAGTCGTCACGGCCAGCGGCGAAATCATCCGCACTGGAACCGGGGCCAAAAAATCATCGGCCGGTTACGACCTGACGCGGCTGATGGTCGGCAGCGAAGGCACCCTGGGTGTGATCACCGAAATCACGCTCAGGCTCTATCCGCTGCCGGAGGCCATCATGGCCGCGACCTGCGCCTTTGATTCGCTGGCCGATGCGGTGAACACCACCATCCAGATCATCCAGCTCGGCATCCCGATTGCACGCTGCGAACTGCTGGACGGCAACACGGTGCGCATGGTCAACCAGCATTCCAAACTCGGGCTGATCGAGGGGCCGATGATGCTGATGGAATTCCACGGCTCACCTGCCGGTGTGCAGGAGCAAATTGCTGCCGTGCAAGAGATCGTGGGCGAGAACCATGGCCAGGGTTTCCAGTGGGCACAAACGCCGGAAGAACGCACGCGCTTGTGGACGGCACGGCACAACGCCTACTTTGCGGGCGTGCAATCGCGCCCGGGCTGCCGCTGTATCACCACCGACACCTGTGTGCCCATCTCACGCCTGGCCGATGCGCTGTTGGACTCGGTGCGCGAAGCCACGGAAGCAGGTATTCCCTATTTCATGGTCGGCCATGTGGGCGACGGCAATTTCCATATGGGTTACCTGATCGACCCGGCCAGCGCCACCGAGCGGGACACTGCCGAGCGCCTGAACAGCCAGCTGGTGGACCGCGCGCTGCGTTTGGGTGGAACCTGTACCGGCGAACACGGCGTGGGCCTGCACAAGATGGACTTTTTGGTAAGCGAAACCGGGGCGGGTGCAGTAGCCATGATGCGCAGCATCAAGCAGGCGCTGGACCCGCTCAACATCCTCAACCCCGGCAAAATTTTCGCCCTCGACGCCTGACTACGCAGCCTTAGGCCGCGCTGCGCAAAGGTGTGCGGTACAGCCAAATGGATTTGCCATTGGGCGCGGTCAGTTGTGCATGCGGCACGATGCCCAGGGCCTCGAAGTCCAGACTGACCAGCCAGCTTCCGGGGCGCATGCTGCGCGCCTTTTCCACCACGCGCGGCATGCTTTCAGGACGTTGGAACACGTAGACCATGTCGTACGCAGCCCAATCCACCGCCCACATATCGCCCCGCTGCAGCTCGGCCCAGGGGCACAGGAGTTTGCACAGAGCAAACAAGCTGCCGCTCCACTCCACCCCCGCAAACTGCGCTTTCGGATAGGCCAGGCGCAAAGCGCGCAAACCATGGCCAAGACCGCAACCGGCGTCCAGGACGCGGGCGTTCTGGTCCAGGCGGACAAATGCGCGCAAACCCAGCAAGGCCTTGCGCGGGGTCGGAAACAAAGGTGCATCGGCCCAGGTGTTAATGGGATAGACCAGCAAAAGCAGCGCCAACGGCAGCAGCCACACCCAGGCAGCCAGATGCGATTGCGTGCCCAGCACCGTGACGGCCAGCGAAACCGGGAAACCTCCGGCAATCGCAAGCCTGCGCCACCAGCTACGGCCCATGGGGCTGATGGCCAAACCCACCATGGCCGCAACCGGGCTGGCCATGCCGGGCGACATGTCCGCCTGCAGCAGCCAGCGGAACACCATCCAGCTCAAACCCCAGCCCAGCAAAGCAGGCGCGGGCCAGGGAGGAATCAGACGCTGCATCGCGAAGGCCTAAGCCGGTGGCCGCAACGCCTTAGCGCGCCACGTTGGGCGAGAGGCGTTCGATCAGGCCGTTGAGCTCGTCAAGCGAGCCGAACTGGATGCTCAACTCACCCATTTCGGTGATCCGGCCTGCGCGTTTCACGCGCTTTTTCACCTTAATTTCGACCTGCGCGGCAAATAAATCCGAGAGTTCTTCTTCGACACGCTTGATGTCGCGCGACTTTTCGCGCGTGGGTTTGACGGCTTTGAGTGAAAACTCCGCGCCCAATTTTTTCACCAGGCTCTCGGCCTCGCGCACCGACATTTTTTTGGCGGTGATCTGGTTTGCGGCGCTGATTTGATTGGCTTTATCCAAAGCCAAGAGGGCGCGGGCATGGCCCATGTCCAGGTCACCGGCCATGAGCATGGTTTGCACGGGCTCGGCCAGATTCAGCAGGCGCAAAAGATTGCTGGCCGCGCTACGTGAGCGCCCAACAGCCTGGGCCGCAGCTTCATGGGTGAGGCCGAATTCCTTGATCAGGCGCTGCAGGCCCTGCGCCTCTTCCAAGGGGTTGAGGTCTTCCCGCTGCATGTTCTCAATCAGGGACATCGCCGCAGCGGCTTCGTTAGGGACATTGCGCACCAGCACCGGCACACTGTCAAGACCAGCCAGTTTGGCGGCGCGGAAACGCCGCTCACCCGCGATGATTTCGTACACCGGACGCGAAGAGCCTTCAGGGCGGTGCAGGGCGGCGTACTCATCGTCCAACTGGCGCACCAGGATGGGCTGCATGATGCCCTGGGCCTTGATGCTTTCGGCCAGCTCATACAGCGCGCCCTCGTCCATATGGGTGCGCGGCTGGTACATGCCGGGCACCATATCGCTGAGCAGGAGGGTGTGCGGCTGGCCGGCACCAAAAGTGCGATCCTGTTGGCCGGGCGCATCCTGCACGGTGGGGCCGAGTAAGGCTTCCAAGCCCATGCCGAGTCCTTTTGGTTTTTTGGTGGCCATCAGGTGTTTCCTTTGAATGGTTATGTTTGTGGGTTCAAGAAGTCAGCCAGCAAGGCCCGCCCCTGGGGCCAATCGCCCAAACCAGAATCGGCGTTGATATGGCCGGCGTGGCCCCAATCGAGCCAGCGCGCACCCAGCGCATCGGCAAAACTGCGCGCGCGCTCCAGGCTGCAATACGGGTCGTTGTGGCTGCCCAGCAGCAGGCTGGGGAAAGGCAAACGCGGTAAGGCCATAGGGATCCAGCTGTGCAAGACAGCACTGAGTTCAGGCTGCTGCGGATCGCCGGGCGCAACCAGCAAAGCACCGTGCACCCGATGGGCCAGGCGCGTTTGCGCTGCCCAGGCACCCACCAGCAAACAGCCAAGGCTGTGGGCGACCACAACAACATCCCCTGCCTGCGCCTGCACCACTTCGTCCAGGCGCATGACCCAGTCGCCGCGCAAAGGGTGCATCCAATCATGCTGCTCCACGCGCAGGTCGCCATAAAGCGCTTCCCAGCGGCTTTGCCAATGCGCAGGGCCAGAGTTTTGCCATCCGGGCAGCAGCAGGACACGGGGAGATACGGGCGCGGGCATCACATGCTCTTGATGCGCTGCACCATTTCCAGCGCAAAAGCCACGAAAGCCTGTGCACCACGGGAACTGGGGTCAAACACCACGCCAGGCAGGCCGTAGCTGGGGGCTTCGGCCAGACGCACATTGCGCGGAATCACGGTGTCAAACACCTTGTCGCCAAAATGCGCTTTGAGCTGCTCGCTGACCTGGTTTTGCAAGGTGATGCGCGGATCAAACATGACGCGCAGCAAACCGATGATTTGCAAGTCATCATTCAAATTCGCCTTGACCTGCTTGATGGTGTTGACCAGATCGGTCAAGCCCTCCAGGGCGAAGTACTCGCATTGCATGGGCACGATCACACCATGCGCGCAACACAAGCCGTTGAGTGTGAGCATGGACAGCGAGGGCGGGCAGTCGATCAGCACAAAGTCGTATTCCGTATCTACCGCTTTGAGCGCAGCTTTGAGGCGGCGCTCGCGCCGCTCCAGACTGACCATTTCCACCTCGGCGCCTGCGAGCTCGCGGTTCGCGCCCAGAATGTCGTAGCTACAACCGGCTTGCACCAGCTTGTCGCTGCGGCTACGGGCCTGCGTGATCGTGGCCTCTTCCAGCAGCACGTCGTAGACCGTCATCTCCAGCTGGCGTTTGTCAACGCCGGAGCCCATGGTGGCGTTGCCTTGCGGGTCCAGATCAACCATCAGCACGCGCTGGCCTACTTTGGCCAAACCGGCGGCAAGGTTCACGGTCGTGGTGGTTTTGCCCACACCGCCTTTTTGGTTGGCAACACAGAAAATTTTGGCCATGGTTTACCTGCTGTTTATTGCGAAAGCGCCAGCTTCACACCAAAGCCCAGCAAAAATACCCCGGCCACACGCTCCAGCCACTGGGCCACACGCGGCCGCGCGCGAATGCGTTCTGCCAAAAAGTGTGTGAGCAGCGTTGCCGACAGTCCGTATAAAAAAGTGAGCGCGGCAATGGTGGCCGCCATGAAGGCATAGGTCAATAAACCTTGCTGCGTCTGCGGATCGACAAACAAAGGGAAGAAGGCCATGTAAAACAGAATCGCCTTGGGATTCATCAAAGTGATCACCATCGCCTGGCGGAAATACTGGCGCGGCCGGATGTTGATCGCTGGACCCGCGCCCGGTTTGGCACGCAGCATGTGCACACCCAACCAAGCCAGGTAGGCCGCTCCCACCCATTGCATGGCGTGGAAAGCAGCGGGGTAATGCGACAAGAGTGCGGCCAAACCGGCCACTGCGCACCACATGAGCACCTGATCCCCGGCAATCACGCCAAAGGTTGCAGCCAAGCCACCGGGAATACGGCCCTTGCCCGTGGACATCACCAACGCCAGATTGCCCGGGCCGGGAATGAACAGAAAAAGTACAACAGTGGCGACAAAAGTGCCGTAATCGGTTACGCCGAGCATGGGGAATTCGCAAAAAGGAGAGGGGAGTGTACGGCAGCCGATTTATGCCGCTTTTTTGCGCATCCACACCAGACAGCGCTGCGCATCCAAGCTGGGCACCTCCAACGGTTCCACGTGAAACACCTCCACATCGGCAGGCAGGGCCGCTATTTCGGCATCCGGTGTGTGGCCCTTCATCGCCATCCAAACGCCACCGGGTGCAAGTTGGGCACGGGATGCGGCCACAAAGTCGGGGAGGGACGCAAACGCACGCGACGTAATCAGCGGATATTGCCCGGCAAGTTGTTCCACCCGCGCGTGAACCCCACGCAAACCAGGCAACTTCAGCGCAAGCGCCGCCTGCTGGATAAAGGCGGCCTTCTTGCCAACGGTATCCACGCAATCCACCCGCAATGCCGGGCAACACAGGGCGATCACCACGCCAGGCAGACCAGCACCGGAGCCGACATCCAGCAGGGCATCGCAGCCGCTGGCGCGGGTAAAAGCCTGCAAAGACGGCAGCACCGCCAGACTATCCAGAATATGGTGGCTCAAAATCGAAGCCGGGTCGCGCAAGGCCGTGAGGTTATAGACCTGGGTCCACTTGGCAATCAGCGCAGCGTAATCGAGTAGGCCTTGGACCTGCGCCGCAGACAAGTCCACCTGCAGAGCAGCCAAGCCCGCACGCAGGGGTGCGTCCAGGGTCGACGGAGTCAAGCCGCCTCCACACCGGGGACCAGACTGCCCACGGCGTCTGCTACATCGGCGCCGTCCGTGGCATCGTCCGCCACGGCTCCCAAGCGTGCAAAGCCCTTGAAGTTGCCTTTTTTCAGGTGAATCAGCAAAAGAGAAATCGTCGCCGGGGTGATGCCGGACAACCTGGCGGCCTGGCCCAGGGTCTCGGGCCGGTGCTGGCTCAGGCGCTGGCGAGCCTCAAAACTCAGGGCGCTGACCTGCAGGTAATCAATCTCCGGGGGCAGGCGCAGGTTCTCATAGTGCGTAGCACGGGCCACATCCTCGCGCTGGCGGTCGATGTAGCCTGCATATTTGGCGGCTATCTCGACCTGCTCCAAAATGGTCAGCCGCAGCAACTCGGCATCGTGGTCTGCTGCCGGAGCCAACAGTGCCGGGTTAGCAAAAGCACCGCCTTTCACGGCCATCAAATTCATATAAGCAACATCGGGGCGGCGCAGCAAATCCATGAGGGTGTATTCGTGTTCCATGGGCTTACCTAGCAGTGCCACGGCTTCGGACTGCGGCACTTTTTGCGGACTGACCCAGGTGGATTTGAGGCGCTCTGTTTCACGTGAAACCGCGTCTCGCTTGCGACTGAAAGCATCCCAACGGGCATCGTCAACCAGCCCCAGCTTACGCCCCATCTCCGTCAACCGTGCGTCGGCATTGTCTTCGCGCAGCTGCAAACGGTATTCGGCACGGCTGGTAAACATGCGGTAGGGCTCGCTCACGCCTTTGCTGATCAGGTCATCCACCAGCACGCCCAGATAGGCTTCATCACGGCCGGGCAACCATGTTGTCGCGTTCCACTGGGTGCGGGCCCCGGCTTGCAATGCGGCGTTAACCCCGGCGAACAGGCCCTGCGCCGCCGCTTCTTCGTAACCCGTGGTGCCGTTGATCTGGCCCGCGAAAAACAGGCCCGCGATCTGCCGCGTCTCAAAACTACGCTTGAGGGCGCGCGGGTCAAAATAGTCGTACTCAATGGCGTAACCAGGGCGCAGGATGTGCGCATTTTCCAGACCCTGCATACTGCGCACCAGCGCAAGCTGAATATCAAAAGGCAGACTGGTGGAAATGCCGTTGGGGTAGTACTCGTGGGTGGTCAAGCCTTCGGGTTCCAGAAAAATCTGGTGGCTTTCCTTGTCGGCAAAGCGATGGACTTTGTCCTCGACGCTGGGGCAGTAGCGCGGGCCTACGCCCTCAATCTTGCCGGTAAACATGGGGCTGCGGTCCAGTCCGCTGCGAATGATGGCGTGCGTTTGCGCGTTGGTATGCGTGATCCAGCAGGGCATCTGCGCGGGGTGCTGGCTGGCGCGGCCCATGAAGCTGAACACAGGCAGCTGCGCGCCCATGCCGCCGGGCATGCCATCGCCGGGTTGTTCCTGGCAGCGCGAAAAATCAATACTGCGGCCGTCGATGCGCGGTGGCGTGCCGGTTTTGAGTCGGCCCTGCGGGAGTTGCAACTCCTTGAGCCGCGCACTCAAGCGGCCCGCCGCGGGATCACCGGCGCGACCCGCGCCGTAGTTATTCATACCCACATGGATCTTGCCGTCAAGAAAGGTTCCGGCTGTCAGCACCACGGTCGTGGCTCGGAAGACGACACCAATCTGGGTTACAGCGCCGACAACCCGGTCGCCTTCGACCAGCAAATCGTCCACCGCTTGCTGAAACAGCAACAAGTTGGCTTGGTTTTCCAGCATGCGCCGGATGGCGGCTTTGTACAAAACCCGATCAGCCTGGGCGCGGGTGGCGCGCACGGCCGGCCCTTTGCTGGAATTGAGGATACGGAACTGGATACCGGCCTCATCGGTGGCCAAAGCCATGGCCCCGCCCAGGGCATCGACCTCTTTGACCAGATGGCCTTTGCCAATGCCACCAATCGAGGGGTTGCAACTCATCTGCCCCAGGGTCTCGATGTTGTGCGTCAGCAGCAGGGTTTTGCACCCCATGCGCGCTGCTGCCAGCGCCGCCTCGGTGCCGGCATGGCCGCCACCAACGACGATGACATCAAAGTGTTCGGGATACAGCATGGGGTCCTTGGGTACTTGGGCGATGGGCGGCTGGCGCAACATGAGGCGGCAGTTGCGCCGAGGGTGGCGATTTTACGAGCGGCACCTGCTGGTACAGCGCTCCGGTTTCGCTACGATGGCGCATCCACGGAGTTAGCCCCATGCACATCCCTTCGCTCAAAGACGCCGTCAGCCCCGAAGAATGGCAGCTGCGCGTCGACCTGGCTGCCTGCTACCGGCTGGTTGCCGCCTATGGCTGGACCGATCTGATTTATACCCACATCAGCGCGCGGGTACCGGGACCGGAACACCATTTTTTGATTAACCCCTACGGTCTGCTGTTCGAAGAGGTCACCGCCAGCAGCTTGGTCAAAGTTGACCAGCGCGGCAAGGCGGTGATGGATACACCCTTTCCCGTGAACCCGGCAGGTTTTGTGATTCATAGTGCTATCCATGCCGCGCGTGACGACGCAGCCTGCGTGCTGCATACGCACACCCGGGCAGGCGTTGCCGTCAGCGCGCAGGCTTGCGGCATTCTTCCCATCAGCCAACAAGCCACCTATGTGCTGGCCTCGCTGGCCTACCACGACTACGAAGGTGTGGCGCTGCGCGATGATGAAAAACCGCGCCTGCAGGCGGACCTTGGGCGTGCCAGCCATCTGGTACTGCGCAACCACGGCTTGCTGGTCGTGGGCTTGTCGATTCCCGAGGCTTTTATGCTGATGTTCAACTTCGAGACATGCTGCCAAATCCAAATCAGTGCGCAAAGCGGCGGGCCGCTGGTACAGGTGAGCCCAGCGATTACGGCGGGCGTCGCGGCCATGCTCGAAGCAGACGGCGGCAAAGTCGGGGGCGATTTCGCCTGGCCGGCGATGTTGCGTAAAGTTGAGCGCTTGGATCCGTCTTACAAAACCTGAAGCGCTTAACCGTTATTGTCAGAAGCCAGCGGTTTTTGCGCAGAGGCAAAGACCGCGCCAAGCCACAAGACCAGCGCAGAATAGAAGAAGCCCCGGACCAAGCCACCGTGGCTGTCCGCCACCCAACCCACCGCTAGTGGGCCGACCACCTGCCCAATCGCAAACACCACCGTAAAGGCCGCTATTCCTGCGGACCAAGCCGCCGGGGGAAAATTCAAGCGAACAAATGCGGTGGTCGAGGCGACGATACTCAAAAATACCGCACCGAACAATGCGCCTGAGGCAACAAAAACAAAAAAGTTCTCGGTGAGTGCAGGTAAAACCACGGCCAGGCCCAATAAAGCATTCAAGCGCATCAAAGCACCACCACCCCGGTGCACATTCAACAAACCAGCCCAGATGCGGGATGAGGCCATGACCATCACACCCAAAATGGCATAAAACCAGGCCACCTGCGCGCTGTCAGCACCATGCTCGCGCAATAAAGCGACAGCAAAAGTCATATAACCAATGTAACCAAAACCAAACAGTGCATAAGCAAGCAAGGCATAGCGCATAGGCCACCACGCCACCGCTTCATGCTGATCTGCTGAGGCAGGACCACCCACATCCCAGGCCGCTAGCACCCTAAGCGGCCAGCGTAAAAGCACCACCAGTACGGCGCACACCAATGCAAGCACCCACCAGGCCACCATCCACGGTGAAAAGGGTAGCTGTATGCCCTCAAGTATCCAAGGGACCAACACCGCTGAAAGCACGATACCTGCGCCGGTTCCACCATAGTACAAACCCAAAATTAAACCCGCTTTTTCGGCTTGCCGTGAACCCATGCGCGCGGCCAGAATGCCACCGGCAACAAAAATCACTGCGCTCAAAAAACCTGCAAAAAGTCGCTGTGTAATAAGTACCGTCGAATCCACAAAAAATCCGGGAACCAACATCAGCACAGCGGCTGCCCAAGCGCTCCATTCCAATGATTTAGCGGGTCCCAAAGTAGCAATGACACGCGCCGTTGCCATTGCGCCCAAAAAGTAGCCCAATGCATTGCTGGTGTTCATTGCGCCAGACAGGGTGTAAGACCATCCCAAGTCCTGGCGCATGGCAGGCAACAGCAAGCCGTAGGCAAATCGGGTCACACCCAATGACACTGCTGCGGCAGCAGATAAGACCGCGGCCAACAACAAAATGTTGGGTTCTGATTTTTGGTCAGTCAATGAACTGTCTTTAGCTTGGGGATAACTTGGCGAACAACTTCAAGTTGTTCACAGAAAATCTGTCGATGGCATGTTTATGCACAATCGCGTACATGCTCCGTGCACTGTACAAGCAATGAATTCAAAATCCCAAGGTCTTGAAAAAAAAGAAGAAAAACGACTTGTACACAGTTCCCCCCAAGCTCTATCTACTACAACTACTTTTTTGATCAAAAAATAAGAAGTTAATAGAGGACAAGTTCGCGGGCACGTCGAATCACAAGGACTGTTAGCAGGGAGGCATCACGTAAAATCTACGTGCCGCTTATCACCGGGCTTGTACGCTTCGAAACACACCTCTAATGCCCACCGCTTCCCCTGGAAAATCACAACACCAAAAGCCAACGGCTTTTGAAATCAAAAGCGCAGACTTACCTCTGGTTGCCTTAGTGCTCAAGTCGAATGATGTACAGGAATTGGAATCGGAATTGCGCGCCCAGTTCGGGCCACTCAGCAATAGCCCAGACTTTTTCAGTGATGATGCTTTACTGATTGATTACGGGCAGTTGAATCCAGAGGCTGGCTTACCCGATCTCTCGCGTTTGATAGCTGTTTTACGGGAGTGCAAATTGATAGCACTTGCTGTTCGTAATGCGCCACCAGACAGCGTGCTAGAAGCCAAGCGACTCGGTCTGATCGAAGCACATGAACTCTATGTAGCTGCACCACAAGCAAAACCCCAGGTCGCGGCGCCTGCAAGCATTCAAAAAGAGATTGCTGTGCCCGCGCCAGTCTCCACCATGGTGATTGACAAACCGATTCGCTCGGGACAAAAAATTTACGCCAAAGGCTGCGATTTGATTGTGTTGTCAATGGTGAATCGGGGTGCAGAAGTCGTCGCAGATGGCAATATCCATGTGTATGCAGCCTTGCGTGGCAAGGCCATGGCGGGCGCCAAAGGCAACACCAAAGCGCGCATCTTTGCGCTGGCTATGGAAGCCGAGCTGGTCTCCATCGCGGGTGTGTATCGCACAGCAGAAAAACCATTTGCCAGCGATGTACTGGGAAAAGCGACCCAGGTGCGTTTAAGCGATGACGGCCAGGAAAAATTATTAATGGAGCCCCTAAAGCTCTGAGCCATTTCATTTCACCAAGCGAGAGCCATGACAAAAATTATCGTTGTAACTTCCGGAAAAGGCGGTGTGGGAAAAACCACTACCAGCGCCAGTTTCGCAGCCGGATTGGCCTTGCGCGGCCATAAAACTGCGGTCATTGACTTTGACGTTGGATTGCGTAATTTGGACTTAATCATGGGCTGCGAACGCCGTGTGGTTTATGACCTGATCAACGTCATTCAAGGCGAGGCCAATCTGCATCAGGCACTGATCAAAGACAAGCAATGCGATAACTTGTTTGTGCTCGCTGCGTCACAAACCCGGGACAAGGACGCCCTGCACCAGGACGGTGTTGAAAAAGTTTTGAACGACCTTGCAGCGATGGATTTTGAATACATCGTGTGCGATTCGCCAGCGGGTATCGAAACCGGAGCGCTCATGGCCATGCATTTTGCAGACGAGGCCTTGGTGGTTACCAACCCGGAAGTGTCCTCCGTGCGTGATTCAGACCGGATTTTGGGCATGCTTTCCAGCAAGACCAAACGGGCCATGGAAGGCAAAGATCCGATCAAGGAACATTTGCTCATTACCCGGTACAACCCGGCCCGCGTGGACCAGGGGCAAATGCTGTCGCTTGAAGATATTCAAGACATTTTGCGCATCAAGCTCATTGGTGTGATTCCAGAGAGTGACGCAGTTTTGCAAGCCTCTAATCAAGGCGTTCCGGTTGTCCATGTGCAGGGCAGTAATGTGGCCGAAGCCTATAAAGATGTCATCAGCCGGTTTTTGGGCCAGGACGTGCCTATGCGCTTTACAGAAGCCCCGAAGCAGGGCTTTATCAAACGCCTATTTGGTGGAAAATAAATGAAGTCATTTCTGTCTTTTCTGTTGGGAGAAAAGAAACAAACTGCAACCGTTGCGAAAGAGCGGCTGCAATTGATTCTTGCCCACGAGCGCAGTGGCCGTAACGCTGCTGAACCCGACTATTTGCAGGATTTGCAACGCGATTTGATTGCGGTGATCAGCAAATACATCAAGATCGATATCAAAGATATCAAGGTGAATTTAGACCGCCACGACAACCTCGAGGTGCTCGAAGTCAAAATCGAACTGCCTGACGCCCGCTAAGGTTTAGCACCCGCCGGTCTATACCGGCAGGCGGGTCTTATCGATGACCCGGCGCATGACGAAACTTGAATGCACGCCTGTAACACCCTCGATGCGTGTGATTTTGTTCAGCAGTAAATCCTGGTAATGGTCCATATCGCGCACGATGACTTTGAGCTGGTAATCGGCGTCTTGCCCTGTGATTAACAAGCACTCCAGAACCTCCGGCAACACGGCGACCGAACCTTCAAAATGGGCAAAGCGCTCGGGTGTATGCAAGTCCATGGAAATATGCGTGAGCGCCATCAGCGACAAACCCAATTTGCGCGCATCCAGCAGGGCGCGGTAACCGGTAATTAGCCCTGAATCTTCCAGTACCCGCACCCTGCGCAAGCATGGAGAGGCGGAGAGTCCGATGCGGTCGGCAAGATCCTGGTTGTTGATGCGCCCTTCGTTTTGCAAAATGTCCAAAATATGTTTATCGAACTTATCCAGGGTCATATCTATGCTCATTTATTGGGAATATGGGTGACGGCTACCAAAGATGTAATTGAAGCAGCAATTTATGGCTGATATTGAGGCCAACCTTAGCCATTTCGGCCATTCTAGCGATGAATGGCCGTGCTATAGTCCGCCGTTATTTTTTCAGGAAGTTTGAATGGCAAAAGAAGAGTTAATCGAGATGATGGGCGTGGTCAACGAGGTTTTGCCTGATACCCGCTTCCGCGTCACCCTAGACAACGGACATCAACTGATTGCCTATTCCGCTGGAAAAATGCGCAAAAACCACATCCGCATCTTGGCAGGTGACCGGGTGTCTTTAGAGTTATCGCCTTACGATTTATCCAAAGGGCGCATCAACTTCCGCCATATCGAAGGCCGTGGCCCTATGACACCACGCCGCAGCTCCTAAGCTCTCTGTTTTCCGTCTCGTCTACAGGCTACCGCCAAACTGGCGGCTGCGTTTAAACGCGCTACAGCGAGACTTCCAAAGCGCTCACGTATTCGTATATCGCTCCGGGCGTGGTTATCCACACCGTACCGTGTTCTCTGGCGCGCGCCACATGTTCCAGAGCCCGGCGCAGGTGACGCAAGCGGTACGGCTGACCAACAATATAGGGATGGAGCGCAATACCCATCACCAGGGCTTGTTGCTGTGATTGCAGCAGCATCTCGTCCAGGTTATCGATCACCATGTCTGCGAAATCGCGCCCGTCCAATTGCCGGGCCATGATCATCGGTATGTCATTCAGCTCTTGTGGATAGGGAATAGACCACAGCGTTTGTCCGCTCCGGGTGCGCATGCGCTGAGGCTGGTCGTCGTGGCACCAGTTCAGGGTGTAGCGGTAGCCGCTCTCCGTCAGCAGATCGGGTGTGACGGCGGTTTCCGAAATCCAGGGTGATAACCAACCCTGGGGGGCACGACCGCTGTGGCGCAGAATCCGCTCAAAGCAACCCTCCAATAGCAATTTTTCGTCTGCTTCTGCGTAGATCGACTGGCGCACAGCATTGGTATGGCCGTGGCCCACCATTTCATCACCGCGACGGACACAGGCATCCAAAAGCTCTGGTGCGTGCGCGTACAAAGCCGTATTCAAAATGGTTGCCGCAGGCATATTCAGCGCATCAAAAAGTTCAAGACAACGCCAAGCACCCACACGGTTTCCGTATTCCCGCCACGCAAAGTTCAGCACATCCGGCTGCGGGGAAGGCGGCCCCAGGCACGCGCCCAAACCCTCACCAAAAGCAAAATGTTCCAGGTTGAATCCGAGATAAACCGCCAGCCGTGCGCCGCCCGGCCAGCTGTAATCCGGACGGGTATGAATTGCGCTGTAGTCAAACCGTCCGTGACCTGCTAACGGTGCGAAAAGAGGATTCAGTTGCGTGCGATCGGGCGGGTTTGGCATGGCAAATACGGCGTAGGCCGGACTGTGTGGAGGTGGGCTATGCCAAGCTTAGCGTGCGGCGGTACGCCCCAGCCGGGGCTTATTCAGGCAATGGCCATGGTGCGCATAAGCCCAGGTTCAAAAGCATGCGCTCGGCGCTGTCGTTCCAGACCGCCATTTCTACAATTTTCCCGTGGCGCAGCACATAGCGGTCGACGTAGCGATTACCTGCAAATGGCGTGCCGTCAGGCCACTCTCCGTACAGCGTTCCGCAGTTGTACACCACGGCTTCCTCTTCATTGGCACCCACGACAACATCGGTTCGCTCAAAGCGCTTTTTGACCCAGCGGTAGCGGCTGGCATTGAAGGCGCTGCAATCGCCGATGTCTGACATGCTGCGCCCGCCGGTAAACACAATCCTGGCACCAGGCGCTATAAAGCTGCGCGCAGTGTCTGGATCCGGAATCATGATCACGCGCAAAAACTCCTCGACGACGGCCTTGGGATCGTGGCTCATGCCGCAGCCCCCCAGGCCAACAATTCAGCGCCCACGCCTTGCCAAACAAAACCTGGCTTTCTACCTGCCCCCGCAGCCACTGCGCCCGACAGGATGTGCGCCAGTCCCTCATCCACGCTGTCGAGCAAGGGAAGTGGCACATCTGGCTGCATGGTCTGCGCCAGACCCGCCAAACCGGCCCCGCCAATGATGATGCTGCGTGCATCGGTGTCGCGCACTATGCGCGCGCAGGCTGCACCCAAAACCCGCTGTGCTGCGTGCGGATCCAAAGCCAGCGCAATCCCACTGGACTCCACGGTTTCAATGCCGCCCAGTGCCTGCGCATAACCCAGGGCAGCCGCAAGTCTGTGCAGCATCGGGCCCCAGGCGGCACCGCCTGTGACCACCGCAAAGCGGCCCCGCTGGGCGGCGCGTGCAAAGGCGGCTTCGGCCAGACCCGTCACTGGCAGCGCACACAACTCGCGCAAAGCAAACAAACCCGGGTCACCGAAACAGGCAATCAGCACGGCGTCATACGCCGCGCCAGAGCGCGCCCGCGCCCATGCATCCAAAACCGCATGGCCCGCCACCGCATAGCTGGCTTCGCAGGCGATATAGGGCGCGCCAAAGCGGGCGGTAACGGTATGTACTTCCACACCCGCTTTGTTGCCCAGGCGGGCTTGCAGCCGCGCACTGACCGATTCCGATGTGTTGGGGTTGATGACCAGTATGCGGCGCATGGCAATGTGTCAATCAGCTTCGTGCTTGCGCCTGGCGCCGTGCGAGCATGCGCGCTAGAACCAGTGCCAGCCCAATCACACAAAACGACACCACCATGGTTACCGTGCCGAGTGCATAAATTGCCGGCGTGGTCACCGTTGTCGTGAGGCCTTGCAGCTCCAGGGGCAGGGTGTTGACATCCCCAATCGCTTGCGAAGTGCGGGCGATCTCGTCCCAGCTCAGGGTGAAGCCAAACATGCCGATACCCACCAGCGAGGGCGCGATCAGAGGCAAGACCACATGGCGGAAGCTTTGCCAGGGGGTGGCCCCAAGGTCGCGCGCAGCCTCCTCATAGGCAGGATTGAAGCGGTTGAAAACGGCAAACATGATTAACAGACC
This sequence comes from Comamonadaceae bacterium, assembly GCA_947446885.1. Taxonomy (GTDB): domain Bacteria; phylum Pseudomonadota; class Gammaproteobacteria; order Burkholderiales; family Burkholderiaceae_C; genus Allorhodoferax. The sequence continues at coordinate 10,331 of CANFHZ010000019.1, read as the reverse complement.
AAAGGGTAGCGTCCAGCTCAGGTGCGCACCCAGGGCAGATGTGTACAAACCCATGGTGGTGCCAAATTCGGCGAGCATTTCTTCCTGTCCGATCCAGGCAAAAGCGCTTTTGATCACACCATCGAGGAGCCGGAATTCCAAGCCTATGCCCAGCGACACAATGATGGAGGGCATGATCAGGCTGGCCACCACTACAAAAAACAAGACCTTGCCACCAGCGAGTTTTTTGCGAAATGCCAGCCCCGCCAGTACCGATAAAGCAACGGTAAAGGCCATCACGATCAAGCCCACTGCCAAAGAACGTTTCAGCGCTGCACCGATATCCACCGAACCCAGTCCTTCGGATAGCTTGACAAACCAATGGGTTGACAAACCGCGCAGAGGAAATGTCAGGCCGCCCTCAGGCCCTTGAAAACTCAAAATCACGATGACCAGCATGGGCCCATACAAAAACAGCACATAGGCCGCGAAAAACGCCGCGAACAAGCGGAACTCCAAAGAACGTGCACCTGCAGCCATGCTCACAGCTCCCGCCGGATATCGACCATGCGCGTCAGCGCCCAGATGATCATCAGCACCAAGCCCAACAAAATCACGGCATTGGCCGCAGCCAGCGTGAACTGCAGATACGAGGTTTGAACCTGAATAATTTTGCCCACCGACGCAATTTGCTGTCCTCCCATCACACCCACGGTCACGAAGTCGCCCATGACAATCGTGATAACAAAAATCGAACCAATGATGATGCCCGTGCGGGACAGCGGAATGATCACATTCCACAGTGTTTGCCATGCGCTGGCGCCGGCATCCGATGCCGCCTCGAGCAGGCTGCGGTCAATGCGCATCATGGAGTTAAAAATCGGCACGATCATGAAGGTGGTGAACAAATGCACAAAGGCCAGCACCACAGAAAAATCAGAGAACAGCATCCACTCCACGGGCTGCGTGACAAGTCCCGTGGACAGCAGCCCCTGGTTCACCAGGCCGTTGCGCCCGAGCAGTGGAACCCAGGCAATCATGCGGATTACATTGGAGGTCCAAAAGGGAATGGTGCAGACTACGAACAGCACAGTTTGGGTACTACCGCTGCGCACATGGAAGGCCAAAAAGTAGGCCACAGTAAAGCCCACAACCAGCGTGATCAGCCACACGAGCAGTGAAAACTTAAAAGTCGATAAATAGGTCTTGAAGGTCACACACAACTCTTGCGTGTTGGCGCATCCTTTGAAAACGGACAGGTAGCTCTTGAAGGTGAAATCGGGAATCAACTCATAGTCATTGAAATTCCAGAAACTGACCATCACGATCAACAACAGCGGTACCACAAAAAATACCGCGAACACCCCTGCCAAAGGCGCAGCCTGCCACCACGCACCCACGCCATGCCCAGCTACAGGCTTGGCCAAGGGTAGAGCAGTGGAAGAGACATTCATCTGGAAGCCGTGAAATCAGAACAAGATTAAAAAGGACTAAAAACGCGAATTAGCCGAACTTCGCTTTGCTCGCCCAATCTCCAAAGGACAAGCAAAGCGAAGTCCCCTCACAGGAACCGCGCGGAACCGGCTTTGCCGGGCCGCTGCGGTTGCCCCCTGCAAGGGGGAAGACGCTACACGAAGTGCGCATCAACGGAGGTGTGCCTGGCTCAAGCCGCGACGAACTCGTTCCACTTCTCCACCATATAGGTGTTCTCGTCCATCAGCGCATTCCAGCATGCCACGGCGCCCATGCGTTGCTCGTAGCTGCCACCATCGCGGGTCTCACCGGCCTTGGCCAGCAGGTCGCCGTGCGGGCTCTTGATGTCTTGCGTGGCGACTTTGCCTTCCATCCAATAGGCCCACTCATAGGCTTCCATCTTGGACTTGGCAGTCTCCAGCACGGCGCTGTAATAGCCTTGGCGATTCAGATACGCACCGGCCCATCCGTCCAGGAACCAGTTGATGAATTCATAGGCACCGTCGAGCTTGGCACCGGAGAGGGTCGAAGGCAGACCGAAGCCGGATGCCCATGAGCGATAGCCCTCTTTGAGCGGCTGGAAGGTGCAGGCGATGCCTTTGGTGCGTACCGCCGTTACAGCCGGGCTCCACATGGATTGGATCACCACTTCGCCAGAAGCCATCAGATTGACGGACTCGTTGAAGTCCTTCCACAGGCTGCGGAACTGGCCTTGTTTTTTGGCTTCGATCAGGGTCTTGATGGTGAGGTCAATCTCCTTCTTGGTCATATTGCCCTTGTCGGGGTATTTGTAAATACCCATGGCTTCGACCACCATCGCCGCGTCCATGATGCCGATGGACGGGATGTTCAAAATCGAGGCCTTGCCCTTGAACTCAGGGTTCAGCAACTCGGCCCAGCTGCTGATGGGGCGTTTGATCAGGTCAGGGCGGATACCCAGCGTGTCGGCGTTGTAGGTGGTGGGTATGAGCGACATGTACTGCGTCGGGCTCTTGGCAAAAGTTTTGGACTTTTCGCCTTCCAGGAAGATCACTTTCTTGGGCGCGGTACCTTGGTCGCCAATGGTTTTGCCACCGACTTTGCCGGTGGTGAACACCGAGGTGATCTTGTCGGCGTTTTTGATGCGCTTGGTATCAATGCCTTTGAGGTTGCCGGTCGGCACCAGTTTGCCCAGCTGGAAGTACTCCGAGTCCAGAAGGTCAAAGCTATTCGGTGCGGTGATGGCGCGCTTCATCACGTCATCGGTGGTGACAGCCACGTACTGGATCTTGATCTTTCCACCAACGTCTTTTTCAAATTTCTCGGCGATTTCTTTGTCTTGGTTAACCGCTGTGCCAAGGTAGCGCAGCACGATGGGATCGGCCGAATGGACGGCAGGAAACATGCCTGCAGCCAGAATGCCGGCTGTGCCCTTGAGCATGGTGCGGCGTTGTACTGCGGCGGAAACAAGGGGATCTTGGGTGGTGTCTGACATGCGGAAAACTCCTAGAGTGGTGGGGAAAAACTTCTTGCGAAGGGGGGAACAATCAGGGTGCCAGCCTATGGACGTCGGCAGCGGCCCAGTGCAGGTCTACGGTGTCACCCAGCGCATGGGGGTGGGCCGCGTAATCGGCCTCGGACAGCATCACCGATAGATCGGCGGTTGCGTGCGCGTCGCGGGCAAGACCATGCAGGTGCAGGCCCAGCAGCACATAGCTGCCCTGGTATTCCACGTCGCTGACCACTGCGCGCAGGCTGTGTTGCGGATCCAGCGTGGCCCCGCAGTCCTGGGCGAGAACCCGGATGCGGTCAGTACGCACACCGATGCGGCCCTGCGGTGTTTCGATGACGTTGTGGCCACCTATAAAACGGGCGACGAATTCATTTTTCGGGTAGTTGAAAATCTGGTGCGGCGAGCCGGCTTGCTCGATGACGCCGTGGTTCATCACCACCATCGTGTCAGCTAAAGCCATGGCCTCTTCCTGCGAATGCGTGACATGGATAAAGGTCAGGCCCAATTCCTTCTGCCAACGCCGTAGCTCAGCCCGCATTTGGATGCGCAAAAACGGATCAAGTGCGGAGAGAGGCTCGTCCAGCAATAAAGCCTTGGGCTGGGTAATCAGGGCCCGCGCCAACGCCACACGTTGCTGTTGCCCACCGGAAAGCTCACCCGGTTTGCGCTGCGCCAGATGGCCCATGGCCACGCGCTCCAGCAGCGCCTGGGCGCGGGCATGGCGCTCGGGCTTGGCGATGCCCTTCATCTTTAGGCTGAAGCCCACGTTGTCCAAGGCGCTCAGGTGCGGGAACAGCGCAAAGCTTTGGAACATCATGGCCGTTCCGCGCTCGGCTGCTGGCAGATCGGTGATGTTGCGGTTGTCCAGCAAAACGTCACCGCTGCTGACGGACTCGTGCCCGGCAATCATGCGCAGCGTGGTGCTCTTGCCGCAGCCCGATGGGCCCAGCAAGCAGCAGTAACTGCCTTTGGCAATACGCAGGCTGATGTTGTCCACGGCAGGCTTGCCCGCGCCGAACAATTTGCTCAGACCCACGAGCTCAATGGATGCGCCTTGCGATTCAGATGGGACAGACATAGACAAGACGTAAGGCAATCCGCGTGCCACCCTGCTTTGTGAACAATCCGCTGTGTTCACGTGCACAAAGTGTGCAGGCAGCGCACCAAAACAATGCAAACCGGTGGTGGCCGCCGCAGCCTCGCGCACCTTGCAGGTGCTTGTGTGTACTAGGCGAAACGCCGCAGATAGTGCTGCAGGGATGCTTCAACCGCCGCTTGCTCCAGCCCGCGCACAATGAAGACCAGTTCCGATTGGCGCGGCCCCTCGGGCCAGCGCTCCAGATGCGTGGGCGGGTAAACCAGCTGCTGCACGCCCTGCACCACCACGGGGGTTTGCGCCCCCTGTACCTGCAGCAGGCCTTTGACCCGCAGCACCCTGTCACCGTGCGCATGCAGCAGCAGCGAGAGCCAGATGCCAAACACGGTCCAGTCCATGGCCTGCGGAATCTGCAGCACAAAGGAATGGATATCGCCGTGGCTGGCCTGTGGCGTGCTTAGCGCCCCCGTACGCTGTGCAAAAAAACTGCTGCGCAAGCTTCCTGCGGCCTTGCGCACCAGTGCCATACCCGGCGATTCGGATGGCATTTCGGGTGCAGCCAGCAGGTGCGCAGCACTGCAGTCCGCGCCAGTAGCGTCCAGTACCAGGGCTGCGGGGTTAAGTGCCTGCAGATCCCAGCGCAGGGTTTGCGCCGCCGTGGAATCCGCCAGATCCAGCTTGGTCAGCACCAGCCGGTCGGCACTGGCCGCTTGTTTGCGGCAGACTGCAAACTCCTGCAAATTGGCTAGGCCGTTTAGCGCGTCGATGGTCGTCACCACGCTGCCCACCGCAAAGTGGTTTTGCAGCACGCGGTCCAGCATCAAGGTGGCCAGCACCGGTACCGGGTCGGCCAGGCCGGTGGTCTCAATCACTACACGGCTGAAGGCCGGCACGCTGCCTGCCTCGCGCCGGGCATACAAAGCCCGCAAGGCCTCCGCCAGGTCCCCGCGCACGGTGCAGCAAATACAGCCCGATGCCAGCAAGACCATATCGCCCTCGATCCGATCCACCAAATGGTGGTCCACGCCCACCGCGCCGAATTCGTTGATCAGCACCGCGCAGTCCCCCAGCAGGGGGTCGCGCAGCAGCCGGTTGAGCAGCGTGGTTTTGCCCGAGCCCAGAAAGCCTGTGAGCACGTGCGCGGGAATGCGCTGCGCCGCAGTTGCCATGGGGGTGTCGCGCCGCTCAGGCTGGTGCCAGCAGCGGATCCACGCTGCGCCCGGCGACCTCTTGCAAAGCCGCCCAGACATGCGGCAGGCTGTCTACCACCTGTTGTTTGCCGGTGGGGCCGGCCACCAGGTAATAGCGGCCTTGCCAGTCACTCACCTGCACCTGCAAACCCCGCACGACCGCGTTGATGATGCGAATGCGCCGTGCCCGCTCGGCGCGCCGCGTGGGTGCGTCGTCCAGTTGCAAGCGGCCGCTGGCGGTGCTCCAGTGCTCTTCACCGCCCAGCGTTCCGCATACACCGCACATGGCTGCAGCCCCGTGGTCTGCTTACTTGGCGCGCGGGTGGCGCACGGCAAAGTCGTTGGCCATTTCGTCCATGGTCACAAAACGCACGCCCGGGTGTGACTGCATGTACGCAAACAAGCGTTCCAGCATGAGCAGCACCTGGGGCCGCCCGGCCACGTCGGGGTGTATGGTGATGGGAAACACCGCGTAATCCATCTCGCGGTACACCCAGTCAAACTGGTCGCGCCACATCTGCTCGATGTCGCGCGGATTCACAAAGCCGTGGCTGTTGGGCGACTTTTTGATGAACATCATGGGCGGCAGGTCGTCCAGGTACCAGTTCGCCGGGATTTCAATCAAGTCGGTTTCGGTGCCGCGTTGCAGAGGCACCATCCACTCTTTGGGCTGTTTGCCGTAATCGATGCGCGTCCACTGGTCGCCCACCCGCACGTAATAGGGTGTGAAATCGTTGTGCATCAGCGAGTGGTCGTATTTGATGCCTTTTTTCACCAGCAATTCATTGGTCACATTGGAGAACTCCCACCACGGCGCGACATAGCCGGTGGGCCGCTTGCCGCAGAGCTGCTCGACCAGGCCGATACATTTGTCCAGCACGGCTTCTTCCTGCGCCGGGGTCATGGCAATCGGGTTCTCGTGGGTGTAGCCGTGGATACCGATTTCGTGGCCGGCGTCGGCTACGGCTTTCATCTGGCTGGGAAAGGTCTCGATGGAGTGGCCCGGAATAAACCAGGTCGTTTTGATGCCCATGCGCTCAAACAGCGTGAGCAGCCGGGGCGATCCCACCTCACCGGCAAACAGACCCCGGGAAATATCGTCCGGAGAGTCCTCGCCCCCATAGCTGCCCAGCCAACCGGCCACAGCGTCCACGTCCACGCCAAAGCCGCACAGAATCTCTTTTGCCATACACAAGTCTCCATCGAGGTGATTGATGCCAGGGGATGGAGCGCTGCTGCGCAGCAAAAAACCGGCTGCGTGCGCGCTCAGCCCTGCGCCAGCAATTGTTCCAGCGCAGCGGCCACGCCGAGCAAAGCATCCTCCGTGCCTGCGGGGCCGCTGACCAGCACGCCCAGGGGCATGTCCGCTTCGCCAAGGCCCATAGGCAGGCTCACGCCGCACCAATCCAGCACATTGAGCAGGGCGGTGTTGCGCAGGGTGCGCAGATTAGTCTGGTTGAACAGTGCGACATCTGCATCCAGTGGTGCAACCAGCGGCGCCACATGCACCACCGTGGGGAAAAGTAGCCATGCGTCACCCAGCAATGCCCGGGTTTGGGTCATCAAGCGGGCGCGGGCCTGTTGCAGGATGACCAGATCGCTGGCCATCATGGTCGCGCCGCGCTGGATGCGCGCCAGCACCCGGGGGTCCAGCTGCGCCGCGTCCGGGCCGTCCACGATAGCCCGGTGCAGGACATAGGCCTCGGCGGCGGGGATCGTTCCATGTTGCGCGGTCAGCGCCTGTAGCGCGTCAAAAGCCGGGATGTGCATGTGCTCTATCCGCGCACCGGCAGCGCGCAGCCGCTCCAGCACCGCCTCAAAGCGCACCAGCACCTCCGCTTGCGCCTCGTCCAGTACCACATTGGTCGGCACCACCATGCGCATGCCCGCCAGGGGCGGTATGCGCAGGTCGGGGGTGGCGAGGCCCAGCAGCGCCTGGTAGGTCCAGGCGCAGTCCTGCACGGTTTTGGCCATGGGCCCGATCACATCCAAGGTGGCCGACAGCGGAAAAACGCCAGTGGAGTCCACCCGGCCAATTGCGGGCTTGAAGCCGACCAGTCCGTTGAAAGCCGCCGGTATCCGCACCGAGCCGCCCGTGTCGGTTCCCATGCCGATCAGCGCCATGCCCGCGTCCACCGCCACCGCCGAGCCGCTGGACGAGCCGCCCGGTGCGCGATGCCCGTCCCGGCTGCGGCGGTTGCGGGGCGTGCCAAAGTGCGGGTTCAGCCCCAGGCCGGAGTAGGCGAATTCCGTCAACCCGGTTTTGCCAATGCTGACAGCGCCTGCCGCTGCCAGCGCTGCCACAGCCTGTGCATCTTGCGTGGCAGGGGACGCGTGGCGGCGCAGGCCCGAGGCGGCGGTGGTCGGCGTGCCCGCCACATCAAACAGGTCTTTCCACACCACAGGCACACCGTCTAGCGGGCCTAGCGGCTGGCCGGCCTGCCAGCGTGCGCGGCTGGCCTGCGCCTCGGCCCGCGCCCGTGCCTCCAGCAGGCACGTCAACAAGCCCGGCTCGGCGGCTCGCGCCCGCGCCAGGCATTGCTCGGCCACGGCCACGGGGTTGGTGTGCCCCGCGCGGTAGGCTGCGTGCAGCGCGCGCAGACTCAGGAATTCTTGGGTATCAGCCATGGGCCATCGCTCCAATCACAGTGGTGCCGGTTTATTCCGGTTTATTCCAAGCCCAGCATCAGCTGCAAATTCTGGACCGCGGCGCCGCTGGCGCCTTTTCCCAGGTTGTCCAGCCGCGCTACCAACAAGGCGTGCCCTGCGCTTGGGTTGGAGAACACGCGCAGCTCCATGAGATTGGTATTGGCCAGCGCCACGGCGTCGAGCTTCAGGTCTTCGGTGGGCGGCTCCACCCGTACCCAGGGGCTGCCTGCGTAATGCGCATGCAGCGCGTCGTGCAGCGCCTGCGCCGTGGGCGCGCCGGGCAGGCTGTCCAGGTGCAGCGGCAGCTGTACCAGCATGCCCTGCGGGAAGTTGGCCACCATGGGCACAAACAGCGGCCTGCGGGTGAGGCCGCTGTAGCGCATGATTTCGGGTACGTGCTTGTGGGCAAGGCCCAGTGCATACAGCTCCAAGGGCGCAGCGGTACCGGCTTCATAGGCTTCCATCATGCTGCGCCCGCCGCCCGAGTAGCCGCTCACGCTGGGCAGGCAGACTGGGGTATCCGCCCCAACCAGACCCGCGTCCACCAAGGGACGCAAGAGTGCAATTGCGCCGGTGGCGTAGCAGCCGGGGTTGGATACCCGAGTTGCCGTGGTGATCGCCGCACTCTGTTCTGCGCACAACTCGGGAAAGCCGTAGACCCAGTCCGGGTGGGTGCGGTGCGCAGTGGAGGCGTCAATGATGCGCGGGCCGCGCCCGGTCTGCGCCAGCAGCGCGTCGGCCATGGACACCGTCTCTTTTGCAGCGTCGTCGTGCAAACACAAAATCACCACCTCGGCCCGGGCCAGCAGGGCGCGTTTGGCGGCAGGGTCTTTGCGCAAGGCCGGGTCGATTGTCAGCAGTTCGATGTGCGCCATGCCGTGCAGGCGCTGGCGGATTTGCAGGCCGGTGGTGCCGGCCTCGCCATCTATAAATACGGTGTGCATCAGGGCTCCGGATAGGCCCGCGCAGACCCGGTGGCCACGCGGTTTTGCTGTAAGTTTGGACGAGGGTTTGTGCGTTGCACCATGATACAGTTCGCCCGGTTTGCGGCGGCCTGCCCGCCCTTATTGCCAGCCCAGCGCCGCCTGTGCGCTCCCTCCCGCAGAAGAAGTGAGAAGAGCATGAAAATCCACGAATACCAAGGCAAGGACATCTTGCGCCACGCGGGCATTCCCGTACCCAACGGCATCCCTGCCTTCACCGTGCAAGAAGCGGTTGAAGCGGCGCAAAAACTCGGCGGCCCGGTCTGGGTTGTGAAGGCCCAAATCCACGCAGGCGGGCGCGGCAAAGGCGGCGGTGTGAAGCTGGCCCGCTCGCTCGACGAGGTTAAGCAACTCGCCACCGAAATCCTGGGCATGCAGCTGGTGACCCACCAGACCGGCCCGCTCGGCCAAAAAGTGCGCCGTCTGCTCATTGAAGATGGCGCGGACATCAAAAAAGAATATTACGTATCGGCTGTGACCGACCGCGCCAGTCAGCGCGTAGCCATGATCGCGTCCAGCGAAGGCGGCATGGACATTGAGGGCGTGGCCCACGACACCCCCGAAAAAATCATCACCGAAATCGTCGACCCTGCGCTGGGCCTGACCGGCGCGCAGGCGAAAAAGCTGGCCGACGCCATCGGCGTGCCGGCAACGTCGACTGCCAAAGCGGTGGACGTCCTGCAAAAGCTTTACCAGGTCTATATGGACACCGACGCCAGCCTGGTCGAAGTCAACCCCCTCATTTTGGAAGGCAACGGCAACATCAAAGCACTGGACGCCAAGTTCAACTTTGACGCCAACGCCCTGTACCGCCACCCCGACATCGTTGCCTACCGCGACCTCGACGAAGAAGACCCCGCCGAAATCGAAGCCAGCAAGTTCGATCTGGCCTACATCAGCCTGGACGGCAACATCGGCTGCCTGGTCAACGGCGCCGGATTGGCTATGGCGACCATGGACACCATCAAACTGTTCGGCGCAGAACCCGCCAACTTTTTGGACGTGGGCGGCGGTGCCACCCCTGAGAAGGTCACCGAAGCCTTCAAGATCATGCTGAAAAACCCCAAGGTCAAAGCCATTTTGGTCAACATCTTCGGCGGCATCATGAAGTGCGACACCATTGCCACCGGCGTCATCGTCGCCTGCAAGGCGGTCAACCTGAGCGTGCCCCTGGTGGTGCGCATGAAGGGCACCAACGAAGACATCGGCAAAAAAATGCTGGCCGACTCGGGCCTGCCCATCATAAGCGCCGACACCATGGCCGAAGCCGCCCAGAAAGTGGTGGCCGCTGTCAACGCCCACGCCTGAAGCCCCCGCAGCCCACGCCACCGTCAGAAAGAAACCGCCATGTCGATCTTCATCAACAAAGACACCCGCGTCATCACCCAGGGCATCACCGGCAAGACCGGCGCGTTCCACACCGAAAAATGCCAGGAATACGCCAACGGCAAAGCCTGCTTTGTGGCCGG
>CANFHZ010000018.1 GCA_947446885.1 Comamonadaceae bacterium | reverse complement strand
GCCTGGCGACCAAATGGGAATTCCAGCGCGTGCTCGAAGAAGGTGCTGCCGCCATCCTGCAAATGAACCTGGGCCGTGTGGGCGGCATTCTGGAAGGCAAAAAAATCGCGTCCATGGCCGAGGCCTGCCATGTGCAAATCGCCCCGCATCTGTACTGCGGCCCGGTGGTGGGTGCCGCCAACATTCAACTCGCCACCTGCAGCCCCAACTTCCTGATCCAGGAAAGCATCCTGGACTGGAAAGGCTTTCACACCGAGATCCTCAAGAAGCCCATCCAGTGGGAAGACGGCTACATCATCCCGCCCACCGCCCCCGGCCTGGGCGTAGAGCTCGACGAAGACGTGGCACGTGCGAACCCGTATACGGGCACGATGCTGCATTTGGATATGACGCACGAACCTGCGGGGGTGTGAGGGGGCGCGCAAACCTGAGCTTGCACGAAAACCTGATTGCCGAGCTCAAGGGCGTCACCAGAAAGCCATCGACCACCGCGGAGGCACTGCTGACCGCCTAGACCGCAGAACGAAAGCAAGCGCGCGCCTTGCGCGATGCTGTGATCTCTGAAAAGACAAGAGGCCGCATATAGCGGCCTCTTCATTTTGTGCATCCAGACTTTTGCAAGTCATCTGCTTGTTAGCGTCCAGAGCGCATTTCCCAATCAAAAATGTATGATGACTCTAGCACATTGGGAAGGATGTGCAAATCAGTAAATCGCAAAGAATGCATATGACAAAGATGCGCTATCGCCTGGCACTGGATTTAGGTTCCACCTCTTTGGGTTGGGCCATGTTACGGCTCAATGTCAATAACGAACCCTCCGCTGTTATCAAGGCAGGGGTGCGCATCTTCAGCGATGGGCGCAATCCAAAGGACGGCGCGTCCCTGGCTGTCAGTCGCCGTGAAGCACGCGCCATGCGCCGCCGGCGCGATCGCCTGCTCAAGCGCAAGGCACGCATGATGAGGACGCTTTTGGTGCACGGCTTTTTCCCGCACGACCTGGCGGCACGAAAAGCCCTTGAACGACTAGAGCCTCTGTCATTGCGCGCCAAAGGCCTGGACCAGACCCTGCAGCCCGCCGAATTTGCCCGCGCCCTGTTTCACATCAACCAACGTCGTGGCTTCAAAAGCAACCGAAAAACCGACAAGAAGGAAGTCGACAGCAGTGCGCTTAAAAATGCCATCGGCCAGCTGCGCGAGGCCATGCAGGCAACAGGCTGCCGCACGGTGGGCGAGTGGCTTTATGCACGCCACCAAAAGGGCTTGCCCATACGGGCCCGTTACCGCGAAAACCGCAGCACGCGAGACGATGGCAAAACCAAGATTGAAAAGAGCTACGACCTCTACATCGACCGCGCCATGATCGAAGCCGAGTTCGACGCCCTGTGGGCCAAGCAGGCCGAACTCAACCCCGTGCAATTCCACGAAACTGCCCGTGTTGAGCTCAAAGACTGTTTGCTGCATCAGCGCAGACTCAAGCCCGTCAAACCGGGCCGTTGCACGCTCACACCCGAAGAAGAGCGTGCACCACTGGCCCTGCCCAGTCAGCAGCGCTTTCGTATCTACCAGGAAGTCAACAACCTCCGCCTGATCCGTGAAGGGTTGACCGAAGATCCACTCACACCGGCCCAACGCGACCAGCTCGTACAGGCGCTGGAAACAAAATCCAAAGTCACCTTTGCCCAGATCAAGAAAGTATTGGGATTTTCCGGTCAATTCAACCTCGAGGACGACAAACGCACCGAACTCAAAGGCAACGCCACGTCCACCACCCTGAGCAAGAAAGAACACTTTGGATCCGCTTGGGCGGGCATGGATGCCGCGCAGCAAGACAGCATCGTCTTGCAATTGCTCACCGAAGAAAACGAGGCCACACTCATCCAATGGCTGAAATCCGCCACGGGCGTAGACGAGATCACCGCTGAGCGCATCGCCAACGCCGCACTACCTGAAGGCTATGGCAGCCTGTCTGCCAAGGCGCTTGACAAAATTCTCCCAGAACTGCGCCGGGAAGTCGTCACGTTTGACAAAGCCGTGATCGCCGCAGGCTTTGACCACCACAGCCACCTCAGCCACGCGGTCACTGGCGAAATCCTGCCCGCCCTGCCCTACTACGGTGAGTACCTTCAGCGCCATGTGGGCTTTGGCAGCGGAAAGCCCGAAGACCCGGCCGAAAAGCGCTTTGGCAAGATCGCAAACCCCACCGTGCACATTGGCCTCAACCAGGTGCGCATCGTGGTCAATGCGCTCATCAAACGCTACGGCCACCCCAGTGAAGTGATTGTGGAAGTCGCTCGCGACCTCAAGCAAAGCCAGGAGCAGCGCAAAGACGATCAAAAGCGCCAAGCCGACAACCAGCACCGCAACGCGCGCATGCGCGAGCAAATCGCTGACCTGTTGAACACCAGCCCAGAGCGGGTCCAAACCACCGACTTGCACAAAATGATCCTGTGGGAAGAACTCAATCGCGACAACGCAGCCGACCGCCGCTGCCCGTACAGCGGTGCTCAAATCAGCGCTGCGATGCTGTTTTCTGACCAGGTGGAGATCGAGCACATCCTCCCGTTTTCGCAAACGCTGGACGACAGCCTCAACAACAAAACAGTCGCCTTGCGCCAGGCCAACCGCATCAAAGGCAACCGAACCCCCTGGCAAGCCAGAGACGACTTTTCTGCCCAAGGCTGGGTCATCGTCGACATGCTGGCCCGCGCCGAGCTGATGCCCAAAAACAAACGCTACCGCTTTGGCGAAAACGGCTACGCCCAATGGCTACGCGACGACAAAGGCTTTCTGGCCCGCGCCTTGAACGACACCCGCCACCTGAGCCGTGTGGCCAGGGAATACCTCAGCCTGATCTGCCCGCAAAACACCCGCGCCATACCCGGGCAGATGACGGCCATGCTGCGTGCCAAATTTGGCCTGAACAACATCCTGGGTCTGAATGGAGAGAAAAACCGCAACGACCACCGCCACCACGCGGTGGATGCCTGCGTAATTGCCGTGACCGACCAGGGCATGCTGCAACGTTTTGCGAGTGCCAGTGCCAGCGCCCGCGAGCAGCAACTGAATAAACTGGTGGACACCATGCCCCTGCCCTGGGAAAGCTACCGCGAGCATGTCAAACGTGCTGTTGACAACATCTGGGTCAGCCACAAGCCCGACCACGGGCACGAAGGCGCCATGCACAACGACACCGCCTACGGCCTGCTGGGCAAGGACCGCGTGCATGTACGCAAAGTGGTCGATGGCCAGCGCGTGCGCAAAGAAAGCACGCTCAAGGTCATCCCCTTCAGCGACGCCAAAGCCAGCGCCCGCCACGGCCTGCTGCCGGATGGGCAGCCGCGCCCCTACAAAGGCTACAAGGGGGACAGCAACTACTGCATCGAGATCGTGCGCAACGACAAGGGCAAATGGGAGGGTGAGGTCATCTCCACCTTTGAGGCCTACCAACTGGTGCGCCAGGGCGGGGTCCAGCGCCTGCGCCACCCGACACTCAGTTGCAGCGGCAAGCCGTTGGTGATGCGGTTGATGATTGATGATTCAGTTGTGATACTGATTGATGATGTCAAGCACGTCCTTAGATTGGCGTACATGGCTTCTGCTGGGACGATGGCTTTTGCTCCTTGCAATGAGGCCAACGTAGATAAACGCACGAGAACCAAAGAGATGGCTTACACATTCAAAACGGCAGGCTCCCTCCAAAAAGCCAAGGGCCGCCGAATCAGCATTTCCGCCATCGGCGAATTGCGCGACCCTGGATTTCGGGATTGAATCAAGCTGTATCTAAATGGATACAATCAAGTCATTCCAGCTTGAGCAAACCCCGGTGTTCGTCCGTTGGCTCAAGGGTCTGAAGGACGTCCAGGCCAAAGCCGCGATTGTGCTGCGGCTCAAGCAGGTGCAAGCGGGGCATCTGGGTGATTTCAAAAACGTGGGCACTGGTGTGTCCGAACTGCGTTGGCACCTGGGCCCCGGTTACCGGGTGTACTTTTGCAGGCGCGGCCAGCAGATCATTGTGTTGCTGGCGGGTGGAGACAAATCAACGCAGGTGCGTGACATCACACGCGCCAAGCGACTGGCCAAGGAATATGACCATGGGCAATACAACAACATTTGAAGCGGCAGACTACCTCGACAGCGAGGAAATGATGGCCGAATACCTGAACCAGGCACTGGCCAGCGGAGACACCGACTTGCTGCTCGCCGCCATTGGTGATGTGGCCAGGGCCAGGGGCATGGCCCAAGTGGCACGCGACGCGGGGCTGGGCCGTGAAAGCCTCTACAAAGCTCTGACCGTCGGCGCCAAACCCCGATTCGACACGGTGTTCAAAGTACTGCAAGCACTGGGCGTGCGCATGTACGCCCAACCACAGTCCCACTGATAGACCCTCAACATGCTCGGTCGCATTGTCGAAGTCGCCAACGACAAGCGCCACCTGTCGATGTACCGGGGCTTCATGCTGGTGCAGAGCACCGGTGAAGACCGGCAAGAAGTGGGACGCGTGGCGCTGGACGACATGAGCGCCCTGATCGCCAATGCCCATGGTCTGAGCTACACCAACAACCTGCTCGTGGCGCTGGCCGAGCGCGGGGTGCCCATGGTGCTGTGCGCCGCCAACCACAACGTGGTGGGTATGCTTTGGCCCGCAGAGGGCCACCACCAGCAAGCCCACCGCATGGAGGCGCAAATCGCTTGCAGCCTGCCCACGCGGAAACGCTTGTGGGCCGCCATCGTCAAATCCAAATTGCTTAATCAGGCTGCTGTGCTGGCAGCTGCGGGGGCTCCGGCCGCACCGCTGCAAATGCTGGCCCGGCAAGTCAAAAGCGGCGATCCGCAAAACACCGAAGCCCAGGGCGCACGCAAGTACTGGGGGCTGCTGATGGGCCCCTTGTTCCGCCGCGACCAACAGGCCGATGGCCTCAATGCCCTGCTCAACTACGGCTACACCGTCCTGCGTGCAGCCACCGCTCGGGCGGTGGTGGCTGCCGGCCTTCACCCCAGCGTGGGTCTGCACCACAGCCACGACAACAATGCCATGCGGTTGGTGGACGATGTGATGGAACCTTTTCGCCCGGTCATTGACTGGACCGTTTGGCAATTGCAAAGCCAAGGCCCGTGCGTGGTCAACGCCGACACCAAGCGGGCACTGGTGCAAAGCCTCTACCAGGACTTGCAAAGCGATGCAGGCACCACCCCCGTGCTGGTGGCGGTGCAAAAACTGGCCACCTCGCTGGCGCAGGTCATGCTGGGTGAGCGCGACAAGCTGGACCTGCCGCACGCCGGCGTGCCCCAACGCTACACCGAATCCGATGACGAATGAGTCGCCGGGCCAAAACCTCACTGAGTGGCTACCGAATCATGTGGATGCTGGTGATGTTTGATTTGCCCGTGGTCACCGCGTCTGAGCGGCTGGCGGCCAACCAGTTCAGGCACAGCTTGCTGGACATGGGCTTTCTGCGATGCCAGTTGAGCGTGTACATGCGCTTTTGCACCAGTGCGGCGCAGGTGCAAACCTATTGCCAACGGGTAGAAGCGGCACTGCCCCATGGTGGACAGGTCAACATCATGCAATTGACCGACAAGCAGTTTGAGCGGGTGATCAGTTTTCAGGGTCGCAAGGCGCAGCCAGCGAAAAAAACGCCCGATCAATTCGATCTTTTTGATTGAAGGTGCGGGCTTTGAAAAGCCTCGAAAGGCGAAAACCTCTTGCAGGACAAGGGGTTAACGCAATTCGAGTCTATTTGATTGGGAAATGCGCTCTGGCCGGAACATACCCGGCGCGCAGGATACAAGCACGGTAAGTCTATTTGATTGGGAAATGCGCTCTGGCCGGAACGGGGAGGATCATCCTGTGCTGGTGCTGGCAAGTCTATTTGATTGGGAAATGCGCTCTGGCCGGAACTCAATCGTCTTGCTGTTGCTCTCGCCAAGAGTCTATTTGATTGGGAAATGCGCTCTGGCCGGAACAAAGGCGGGGCATTCACCAACAGCATTGTGAGTCTATTTGATTGGGAAATGCGCTCTGGCCGGAACTGGCTTCAATGTCGTAGCTGCCCTGGCCAAAGTCTATTTGATTGGGAAATGCGCTCTGGCCGGAACGGCATGGCCATCCTCAAGGTGCTGACCCGAAGTCTATTTGATTGGGAAATGCGCTTTGGCCGGAACAAATCGCCCGGCGGCAACCGCTATTTGCACAGTCTATTTGATTGGGAAATGCGCTCTGGCCGGAACGCAGCCGTATACGGGCTGCATGCTGCATTTGGATATGACGCACGAACCTGCGGGGGTGTGAGGGGGCGCGTCGTGCAGAGTGCTCCTTACAGCATGGCGTCTTTGGCCCGGAAGTATTTGCGGGCGTAGGCCACCAGCTGACCGTCGGTGGGGTGGTCCACGGTTTCAACACCGATCAGCTTGGAGACCAACGCGTGGTCATGGGCGTGGATGTGTTTGACCAGCTGCAGCTTGGCCTGCGCGGGGCCGACGACGAGAATTTCATGCGCGCCAGCCAGGGCCTGTGCCACGCGGTGGTAGTAGTCTTTGTCTTCGGGTGCGCGGCCGTCGCCCAAAGTGCCTGCGGTGGAATGCAGCTTGTGGTGGGGGTGGTGGGGCTGGACAACAAATTTCTCAACATCGTCGGGACTGAAGTGGATGACATGGGCTTGCACATGGTCAATCCAGACGACGGCGTGGTAATGGGACATGGATGCGGTTCCTGCAGTTGGGGACAGAGCAAAAGTGCTTCTCACCCATTGTGGAGCGCGGTCCGGTCCTTACCCACCCGTGATCGGCTCAAAAACGCGTTTGCATGACCTGGATCAAAACACCTGCACGCACCGGTACGCAGCGCTAAGCCATGACCGCGTCCACCAGCAGCTTGATCGACACACCAAATAGGCTGACCTGCACCAGCAGATAAAACCAGTATTGCGAGACCCGGCGGGTCAGGTAAGCCCCAGCGACCGCACCGAAGAGTGCAAAGGGGACCAGCGCGGCGGCGTACGACAGTCCTTCTGCCGAATACGGGCGCAGGGCTTGGTAGGGAATGATTTTGGCGGCGTTGATGAGGGCAAAAACGATGGTGGCGGTGCCGGCAAATTCGGCCTTAGGCAGTTGCTGGGGCAGCATGTAGACCTGAAAAGGCGGCGCCCCTGCGTGCGAAATAAAGCTGGTGAATCCCGCCAGGGTGCCCCAGAACCAGCCCTTGGCACGCTGGGGCGGCAGCGCGGGTGCATCACCGGTTTTGCGCAGCCACAGGTTGAGGCAAAAGCCCAAGCCGACCAGAGCGATCAGAAAGGTGATAGCCCGGTCTGACACCCAGGAGGCAGTCAGCCAGCCCACCAATACGCCCGTAATGCCTGCGGGCACCAGGATGCGCACGTTGGCCGCGCTGTAATCCCGCCGGTACAGCCACAGACCAGCGAGGTCAGAGACCACAAAAATGGGCAGCAGCAGCGCGGCTGCGAGCACCGGCGACATGCGCAATGAAAGCACAGGAACCGCCAGCATGCCCACTGCGGGAAGCCCCCCTTTGGAAGAACCGACGAGAAACGCAGCCAGGGCGGCCAAGCAGAACAGGGCATCAAATTGCATGGAGCGATGATAGGTGGCACAAGCGGCCTGTCTTAGGCTGCTGAGGATGCTGGTAGACAATGCGCCAACCCGTATTCCACGCCGCCAAGGGGCCGATGCACCGTGACCACCACCGCTTACTTCTCCCACCCCGACTGCCAGGCCCACGACATGGGACCAGGCCACCCGGAATGCCCCGAACGGCTCGATGCGATCAAGGACCGCCTGCACGCCAGCGGTTTGATGGATGCACTGGACTGGCGTGAACCACCCCTGGCAACCATGGAGCACATGGCGCTGGCCCACACGCACGCGCACCTGGAAAACCTGTTGTTGCACCACACCCGTCTGGTGGCAGCTGCAGGGGAAGAGCGCGGCGCTTTACGTTATCTGGACCCGGATACCGCCATGAACCCGCGCACCTGGGATGCACTGCGCCGCGCCGCCGGGGCTGCGCTGGCGGCCACCGACGCGGTGATGCGGGGCGAGGCGGAGAACGCGTTTTGCGCGGTACGCCCGCCGGGGCATCACGCCTGCCACGACCACGCCATGGGTTTCTGTTTGGTGAACAACGTGGCGCTGGCCGCCAAGTACGCGCTGGAACACCACGGGCTGGAGCGCGTGGCCATCGTCGACTTTGACGTGCACCACGGTAACGGAACCGAAGACATCGTGGCCGGGGACACGCGCATCCTGATGGTGGGCCTGTACCAACACCCCTTCTACCCACACGGCGGCAGCACCTCTGGCGCGGCCAATGTGCTGAATCTGCCAGTGGCGGCTTACACCAAAGGCCCGGCAATACGCGCATTGATTGAAGCGCAATGGCTACCGCGCTTGGAGGATTTCGCGCCACAGATGCTGTTTGTCAGTGCCGGATTTGACGCGCACCGGGAGGACGACCTGGGCCAGCTCGGCCTGGTGGAAGACGATTACCGCTGGATCACGCGCCAGATCAAGGCAGTCGCGCAACGCCACGCGCAGGGGCGCATCGTCTCGTGCTTAGAGGGCGGCTACAACCTCAGCGCGCTGGGCCGCAGCGTCGAGGTGCATGTGCGGGAGCTGGCCGGGCTGTCCTAGAACCGCCCGCACCCCCCGCCAAGCAGCGTTGGATCAGGCCAGGGCTTTGTGTGCGCCGTCGCACAGCGGCTTGCTGCCGCTGGCTTTGCAACCGCAGAAGTACACGGTCTTGGACGCCTCGGCGTGGTACTTCACCGGGGTGAATTCCGAGCCTTTGTGCGAACCATCGCAAAAGGGCTGTGCCTTGCTCTGGCCACAAGAGCACCAGTAATAGTCCTTGCCCGCCTCCACGTCGGTGGCATAAGGAGATTTTTGGGCGATATGGGGTGTCATGCAAAAGCTCCTTAAAAAGCCGGGGGAAACGGCGACCGGCACGCCACAGCGGCATCCTACCCGCTCGCGGCTAAACTCTTGCGATGACCATTCTTGTTACCGGCGGAGCCGGATTCATTGGCAGCAATTTTGTGTTGGACTGGCTGGCCGGCTGCAACGAAGCCGTGGTCAACCTTGACGCCCTCACCTACGCGGGCAATGTGCACAACCTGGACAGCCTGCGCAGCAACCCGCTGCATGTTTTTGTCCACGGCGACATTGGTGACGGAGAACTGGTAGCCCGGCTGCTGCTTGAACACACGCCCCGCGCGGTCTTGCATTTCGCAGCCGAGAGCCATGTGGACCGTTCCATCCACGGGCCGGGCGCTTTTGTGCAAACCAATATCGTGGGCACCTTCCAGTTACTGGAAGCGGTGCGGGCTTACTGGGGAAACCTGGAACCGGCGGCGAAAGCGGCATTCCGGCTGCTGCATGTGTCCACCGACGAAGTCTTCGGCTCGCTCGCCAAGGACGCGCCAGCCTTTACCGAAACCCACCCCTACGAGCCCAACAGCCCCTACAGTGCCAGCAAGGCCGCCAGCGACCACCTGGTGCGCGCCTACCACCACACCTATGGCCTGCCGGTGCTCACGACCAACTGCAGCAACAACTACGGGCCGCTGCACTTCCCCGAAAAACTGATTCCGCTGATGATCGTCAACGCGCGGGCGGGCAAGCCGCTGCCAGTCTACGGCGACGGGCAGCAGATTCGGGATTGGCTGTATGTCAAAGACCATTGCAGCGCCATCCGCTGCGTGCTGGCGCAAGGCCGCGTGGGCGAGACCTACAACATCGGCGGCTGGAACGAAATGCCCAACCTGGACATCGTGCACACGGTGTGCGACCTGCTGGACGAACTCCAACCCCGCGCCGATGGGGCCAGTTACCGCAGCCAAATCGCCTTTGTCGCCGACCGGCCCGGCCACGACCGCCGCTACGCGATTGATGCCAGCAAACTGCACCGCGAACTGGGCTGGCGTCCGGCAGAAACCTTTGCCAGCGGGATCCGCAAAACCGTGCAGTGGTATCTGGACAACCCGGACTGGATCGCGCAGGTGCAAAGCGGGGCCTACCGGGAGTGGGTGGCCAAGCAGTACGCTGCGGGCTGACACCATGCGCATCCTCCTGTTCGGCGGCACGGGGCAAGTGGGGTGGGAGTTGCGCCGCAGCCTGTCGGTGCTGGGCGAGGTGATTGCACCGGGGCGCACGCCGGGTGCCGATGGCTTGTGTGGTGATCTTGCTGACCTGGACGCGCTGGCGGCATGCATCCGTGCGGTGGCACCTGCGGTCATCGTCAACGCGGCCGCCTACACCGCTGTCGATAAAGCCGAAACCGACGCCGCAGCCGCAACCCGTATCAACGCAGAAGCTCCGGCAGTGATGGCACATGAGGCCACGGCCCTGGGTGCCTGGCTGCTGCACTATTCCACGGACTATGTTTTTGACGGCTCCGGCACGCGCCCCTGGGCCGAGGGCGATGCCACCGGCCCCTTGAGCGTGTACGGGCAGACTAAGCTGGCCGGCGAGCAGGCGGTGCAGCAGCATGCCCGTCACCTGATCCTGCGCACCAGCTGGGTCTATGGTGCGCGCGGCGGTAATTTCGCCAAAACCATGTTGCGCCTGGGCGCTGAGCGCGAGGCGCTGCATGTGATTGCCGACCAACATGGCGCGCCCACCTCCGCTGAGCTGCTGGCCGATGTGAGCGCCCACGTTCTGGCCACGGCGCTTCTCCGTCCCGCCGTGGCGGGTCTGTACCACTGCACGGCCAGCGGCGAAACCAGCTGGCATGGCTATGCCTGTTGTGTGCTGGAGCAGGCACGCGCCCTGGGCTGGCCCCTGAAAGTTCCTGCAAGCGAGGCGGTGCACGCCATTCCAACCAGCAGCTACCCGACACCGGCGGCCCGTCCGCTGAATTCACGTCTGAACACCGAGCGGCTGCGCACAACTTTCGGGCTGTCCCTGCCGCACTGGCAGGATGGCCTTGTGCGTATGCTGCAGGAAATCAGTCCACCGCCCGCCCCCGCCCCTCGCTCTGCATGAACCCACCATGAACCCCTCGACTTCAGCCCGCAAGGGCATCATCCTGGCCGGTGGCTCCGGCACGCGGCTCTATCCGGCCACCCAGGTTGTGAGCAAGCAGCTGCTGCCGATTTACGACAAGCCCATGATTTATTACCCCCTGAGCACGCTGCTGCTGGCGGGTATCCGCGAGGTGCTGGTGATCTCCACGCCGCAGGACACGCCGCGCTTTGAACAGCTGCTGGGTGACGGAAGCCAATGGGGCATTCGTATCGCGTATGCCGTGCAAGCATCGCCCGATGGCTTGGCGCAGGCCTTTTTGATTGGCGAGGAATTTTTGGGCGGCGCGCCCAGCGCCTTGGTGCTGGGCGACAATATTTTTTACGGCCACGACTTTGCCAGCAGCCTCAAGACGGCTATGCAGCAGGAAAGCGGTGCGACCGTCTTTGCCTACGCGGTGCAGGACCCGGAACGCTACGGCGTGGTCGAGTTTGACGCGCATGGGCGGGCCATCAGCCTGGAGGAAAAACCGGCGCAGCCCAAATCCCGCTACGCCATCACCGGCTTGTATTTTTATGACACCCAGGTCGTGGAACTGGCCAAACAGGTCAAGCCCTCAGCGCGCGGAGAACTCGAAATTACCGACCTCAACCGCCTGTACCTGGAGCGCGGTGCGCTCACTGTACAAACCATGGGGCGCGGCTACGCCTGGCTGGACACCGGTACGCATGAGTCCATGCTGGAGGCCAGCCAGTTCATCGCCACCGTCGAAAACCGCCAGGGTCTCAAAGTTGCCTCGCCCGAGGAAATCGCCTGGCGCAGCGGCTGGATCGACGATGCGCAACTGCAGGCTCTGGCGCGGCCGCTGGCCAAGTCCGGCTACGGCAGCTATCTGCTGCGCCTGCTGCAGGACAAGGTGTACTGATGCAGGCCACCCGCACCGCGATTGCCGACGTATTTCTGCTGGAACCCCGGGTTTTCGGTGACGAGCGCGGCTTTTTTTTCGAGAGCTTCAACGCCCGTGCCTTTGCCGAGGCGACCGGTGTCAACGTGCAATTTGTGCAGGACAACCATTCCAAGAGCGCCAAACATGTGCTGCGCGGCCTGCATTGCCAGACGGTGCAAGCCCAGGGCAAGCTGGTTCGGGTCACAGCGGGCGCCGTGTTTGACGTGGCAGTGGACATCCGACGGGACTCTCCTACCTATGGAACCTGGGTCGGCGAAATACTTTCCGCCGAGAACCGGCGACAGCTCTGGATTCCTGCCGGGCTGGCGCACGGCTTTTTGGTGGTGTCGGAAGCCGCCGAATTTCTGTACAAAACCACCGATTTTTACGCGCCCCAGCACGAGCTGTGCATACGTTGGGACGACCCGACGCTGAAAATCAACTGGCCACTGGATGGCTGTGAACCCGTGCTTTCGGGGAAGGACACAAAAGGACAACTATTTTTGGACACTAAAATGTGATTTTCCAAGGACCTTAGCTGTTGCAGGAAAGTATGGCGGCGGCAAGCTTGGATACCCAAGGAGAGGAAGTCCATGTCCACAGCCCAGCGGGCCCCGGTCAACCGCCCCAGCGCACTGGATATGCTGGTACTGCGGGAAAGAATCACGGTCGAGCAAGCCCAGTCGATTACCCAGGCGGCATTGGCCAAGCAAATCAGCCCCGTAGCAGAGCTGCTTTCCAGTCAAATCGTGTCCCCGCGCGAGTTGGCAAAAACCTTGTCCAGCGCCTTGGCCTGCCCCATGCTGGATCTGAGCGCGGTATCAAAAAGCCAGTTGCCGCGCGATCCGGTCTTTGCTGCGTTTCAGCAAAAGTTTCACGTCCTGGTTCTGGCGCGGCGCAGTAACCGCCTCCTGGTGGCAAGTGCCGACCCCTCCAACCGCGAGGCCGAAGCCGCCATCATGCGGGTCACCAATCTCGCAGTCGAATGGGTGGTCGTGGAATACGACAAATTACCGCAACCGACTGCCGATGCGAGCAAGACGGCCAGCGACCTTATCGCCGCCCAGATACCCGAACCCAGCCAGGACCTGCTGGACACCGGTACCGATACCTTTGACTTCGAAAGTGTGATCGAGGAGCAGGACGCTCTTGCTACGGAGCAGGCCCAAACCGAGATTGATAACGCGCCGGTAGTTCGCTTTTTGCAAACCATGCTGGACCGCGCGCTGAAAGAGGGCGCATCGGATTTGCACTTTGAGCCCTACGAGGCACGTTACCGGGTTCGATTGCGGATTGACGGAGCGTTGCGCGAAGTGGCGAACCCGCCGAACTACATCAAAGACAAGCTGGCTTCCCGGATCAAGGTGCTGGCGCGGCTCGATATCTCGGAAAAGCGGGTACCCCAAGACGGGCGGATGAAACTGAAGATGCGCGAGGGTCGGGTGATCGATTTCAGGGTCAGCACCCTGCCGACGCTGTTTGGCGAAAAGATTGTGATCCGTATCCTGGACTCCAACGTGACCAAACTCGGCATCGATGCACTGGGTTACGAGCCGGAAGAAAAGCAGCGGCTCATGCAGGCAATCGGCAGACCCAACGGCATGATTCTGGTCACCGGCCCAACTGGATCAGGTAAGACGGTCTCGCTCTACAGCTGCCTCAACATCCTCAACCGCGACAGCGTGAATATCGCCACGGCCGAAGACCCGTCTGAAATCAACCTGCCCGGCGTCAACCAGGTCAACATCAATGAAAAAACCGGCTTGACATTCGCGATGGCCTTGCGATCGTTTTTGCGCCAGGATCCGGACATCATCATGGTCGGTGAGATCCGCGATATCGAAACGGCTGACATCGCCATCAAGGCAGCGCAAACCGGCCACCTGGTTTTGTCCACCCTGCATACCAACGACGCTCCGGCCACGCTCAACCGGCTGCGCAATATGGGTATCGCACCCTTCAATATTGCCTCCAGTGTGATCCTCATTACGGCACAGCGCTTAGTACGCAAGCTCTGTCCTGCCTGCAAAGCCCCGCAGGCCTTACCAAGCCCGGCTCTGCTGGAGGCAGGGTTCAAATCCGAGGACATCGATGGCAGCTGGAAACCCTACGCTGCGGTTGGCTGCCCGCAATGCAATGGCGGCTACAAAGGGCGACTGGGCATCTACCAGGTTATGCCCATTACCGAGGCCATGCAGCGACTGATCCTGCAAGATGCCAGTCAAAACGACATTGCCGAGCAAGCGCAGCGTGAGGGCATACGGACCATGCGCCAATCCGGTCTGCTCAAAGTGAAGGCCGGTCTGACATCGATCGAAGAAATTCTGGGGGCAACCAATGACTGACACCGCCAAGGCAGCACCGATGGTCAAGAAAACTGTCCAGAAGCCACCCAAAGAATTCATATTTGATTGGCGTGGAGTTGATGCCTACGGGAAACTGATAGACGGTGATATCCGAGCCCCAAGCCAGGCCTTTGCCAAGGCACAGCTTGCACGCCAGGGCATCCGGACCAAACGCGTGCAAAAACGCAAAGTGGAGCGCCATAACTCCCGGGTTAAACCCAAGGACATTTCGGTCTTCACCCGGCAGCTGGCAACGATGATGAAAGCCGGCCTGCCCTTGCTGCAGGCATTTGATATTGTTGCCCGCGGCAGCGGCAACCCGGCGCTCGCCCTACTGATTCGCAATATCCGCAGTGATGTGGAAACCGGCACCGCCATTAGCGCAGCATTCCGAAAATTCCCGGAATATTTCAGCAGCCTGTATTGCAATTTGGTCGCGGCAGGAGAAGCGGCGGGCATACTGGACGCTATGCTGGACCGTCTGGCAGTCTATTTGGAGAAGACCGAGGCACTGAAGTCCAAAATCAAGTCGGCATTGATGTATCCATCGGCCGTAATTTTGATTTCAATCGCCGTTCTGACGATCATCATGATCTTCGTTATCCCATCGTTCAAAAAGATTTTCGCCTCATTTGGTCAGGAGCTACCGGCTCCCACTTTGGTGGTGATTGCGCTGAGCGATGCATTCGTGGACAACTGGTATCTGATCCTGGGTGGTATTCTGATCGGCGGTATGGTCTTTTGGCGTCTGCTCAAAACCGACACCGCACTGCAAATCTGGGTAGACCGCAGCAAGCTGCGCTTGCCCATCGTGGGACCATTGATTGAAAAAGCCTGCGTAGCCCGTTGGGCCCGCACCCTGTCGACCATGTTTGCGGCAGGCGTGCCCCTGGTTGAATCACTCACATCCGTAGGCGCCGCAGCGGGCAACCTGGTTTTTGAACGCGGTACAGAGCGCATTCGCCAAGAGGTCTCCATCGGAACCTCGCTCGGGGCTGCCATGACCCGTTCCAAATTATTTCCCGAGTTGGTCTTGCAAATGGCGTCCATTGGCGAAGAGTCCGGCGCCCTCGACCGGATGTTGGCGAAAGTCGCCGATTTTTATGAGGCCGAAATTGACGATGCGATAGCCGGACTGTCCAGCCTGATTGAACCCGTCATCATCGTGGTTTTGGGCAGCATGATCGGCAGCATCGTGGTGGCCATGTACTTGCCCATCTTCAAAATGGGGAACGTGGTGTGACAGCCCACGGCATGGAGGCAGCAACCCCATACCTGGTTGTGGCTGTACTGCTGGGCTTGCTGGTTGGAAGCTTTCTCAATGTTCTGATCCACCGCTTGCCACTCATGATGGAGCGTGCGTGGGCCAAAGAATGCGCTGCCCTGTCTGACCTGCCCGAACCGGTGCATCCGCCACTCAATCTTCTGGTGCCCCGTTCGCGCTGCGGACACTGCGGCCACCAACTAGGCTGGATGGAAAACATCCCAGTACTGAGCTTTCTGGTGTTGCGGGGCCGCTGCGCCGCCTGTGGCACCGCCATAGCCTGGCGCTACCCGGTGGTCGAATTGCTAACGGCGGCGCTGTTTGCTTACTGCGTGGCGCGCTGGGGGACAGGGCCCCAGGCTGTGCTGTGGGCTGCGTTCGGATGCCTCTTGCTGGCCTGCGCATGGATTGACTGGGACACCACCTACCTGCCTGATGACCTGACGCTTGGGCTGCTCTGGCTGGGCCTGGTCAGCGCCAGTCTGGGCTACAGTGGGGTACGCTTGGACGAGGCGCTGTGGGGCGCAGTGGCGGGCTACCTATCCTTGTGGCTGGTGTTTTGGATGTTCAAACTGCTGACGGGTAAAGACGGCATGGGCTACGGTGATTTCAAACTCTTTGCGGCGCTCGGCGCCTGGTTCGGGTGGACGGCGCTGGTTCCGCTGATTTTCCTGGCCTCCTGCACCGGCGCAGCGGTGGGGCTGGTGATGAAGTCACGCACGGCTCTGCGCGAAGGCGGTGTCGTGCCCTTCGGCCCCTTTCTGGCCGGAGCGGGATTCGTCGCCATGGTGGTGGAACCGGGCTATTTGCTATCTCGCCTCGGCCTGTGAGCACCCTCCCACGCAGCATTGGCGTCACCGGCGGCATCGGCAGCGGCAAGAGCACGGTCGCCGGTTTTTTAGGCGAAAAGGGCGGTGTGCTCATCGACGCCGACGCGGCCTCGCGCAAACTGACTTCCCCTGGCGGCGCGGCAATGGCGGCTATTGCGGAAGTTTTCGGTGCAGCCATGGTGGATGCGCAAGGCGGGCTGGACAGGGCTGCGATGCGGAACCTGGTTTTCTCCAATCCGAGCGCGCGGCAACGGCTGGAAGCCATCGTGCACCCCCTGATCTGGCAGGAGATCGACCGGCTTCAGCGGGCTGCGCAGCATTCTGGAGCCGCATTGCTAATTTTTGATGTTCCACTCCTGGTGGAAATGCGGCGCTGGCGCCCCACGCTCGACGCGGTTCTGGTGGTGGATTGCAGCCCGGCCACCCAGCATCAGCGGGTACTGGCGCGCAGCGGGATGGACGCGACCCAGACACAACGCATCATGGACGCCCAGGCCAGTCGGGCGCAGCGCCTGGCCTGTGCCGACCATGTGCTGGTCAATGAAGGACTGACGCTTGCGGCGCTGCGCACGCAAGTTCATGGGTTTGTGCAGGCCTTGCGGCTATGATGCGCCACCCGGAAAATGCAGCGTGATCACCTACGAATACCCCTTTAACGAGCGCGTTCGCACCTACTTGCGGCTGGAACAGCTCTTTGACCGGGTGTTTACGTTGATAGAAGACACCGAGGTCATTGAGCACCATTTCGCGCTCACCACCCTGTTCGAAATCATGGATGTGGGCGCACGCGCCGACCTGAAATCCGATGTCATGAAGGATTTGGAGCGGCAAAAGCACGGCATGATGGCTTACCGGGGCAACCCGTCCATCGCAGCTGACGCGCTGGAAGAAGTGATTGAGCGCCTGCAACTCTGCTTTGATGGTTTGAACGCGGTTCCGGGCCGCGCCGGGCAAAGCCTGACGGATATTGACTGGCTGATGGGCGTGCGCAGCCGCGCTGCCATTCCAGGCGGAACCTGTGAATTCGATCTCCCGGCTTACTTTGCCTGGAAACACCTGCCCGCCACGCGACGCCAGCACGATTTGCGCAACTGGATCCACACCCTCCGGCCGCTGGCAGCTTCAATCCGCCTGCTGCTGAATTTGCTGCGCCAATCCGGTGCGGCGCAGAGGGTCAGCGTAGTCGGCGGCCAATACCAGCAGTCTTTACAACAGGGAAAAACCTCGCAATTGGTGCGGGTCGCGCTGGACCGCCAGGCCGAGTTGATTCCGGAAATCAGCGGAAACCGGCTGGTCTTGTCGATACGCCTGATGCGTATGGGGGATGACTCCCGCCTGCGTGCCAGCGGTGAAGATGCAACCCTGGACATCACCCTCTGCGCCTGAAACGCACCGGTATGCCTGAAGCGTTCGCGTCCCGCATCGTGCGCTGCCCCCGTTGCGGCGGTGACAGCGTGTATGGGCCCGACAATGCATTCCGCCCCTTTTGCAGCGAACGCTGCAAGAACCACGATCTGGGTGCCTGGGCCAACGAAGAATTTCACATCCCGGCGCCACTGGTAGACCCAGACGGGCCGCTCGACGCCTGATTGGCTGCCGGACTCAGTCTCCTTAGCCCGGCAGCCGATGGGTCGGACCGTCAAAGCCCCGCTCCTGGGCGAACCAGGCCAGCACCGGAATGGTTCCCGGCAAAACGGGCTCCAGGTCGACCGGTAATTGCTGCCAGGAACACGACTGACCTTCCAGCATTTGCAGCGGGCCATCCCAGGCGCTGACGATCCAGAAATGCAGCTTCACCAGGGCGTGCGGGTAATCAACCACCTCATCACGCCAGGCGTGGGCGCTGGTGACGCGTATGCCCAACTCCTCGCGCAACTCCCGCTCCAAAGCGGTGCGCACGTCCTCGCTGGGTTCGACCTTGCCACCGGGAAATTCCCAATAACCCGCATAGGGCTTGCCGGGCGGGCGTGAAGTCAATAAAAAAGCGCCGTCCGGGCGCAGCAGCACGCCCACCGCGACT
Organism: Comamonadaceae bacterium; assembly: GCA_947446885.1. Classification (GTDB taxonomy): domain Bacteria; phylum Pseudomonadota; class Gammaproteobacteria; order Burkholderiales; family Burkholderiaceae_C; genus Allorhodoferax. Next base: position 14,298 of record CANFHZ010000018.1, on the reverse strand, counting down.
TCCACCATCTCGCGCAGCGGCCCGCCTTCGCGGGCCCGCTCAGGGTCTGCAGTCAGAACGCCGGATGCCACGCGATGGGACGATGAATCAAATGGCAGGGGATGCCGGATCTTGCCCGGCATAGTCGCGGGCAAACTGCCAGGCCACGCGACCGCTGCGCGATGCCCGCTCAAGCGCCCACATCAAGGCCGGGGCCCGGGCTTGGGCAATGCGCGCGGGCTCGACCCCCAGCACCTGCAACCACTGGTTGACGATGGTCAGGTACTCGTCCTGGGTGAAGGGATAAAAACTCAGCCACAACCCGAAGCGCTCGGACAGCGATATTTTTTCCTCAACGCCTTCGCCGGGATGGACTTCGCCGTCCTCGGTGTGCTGGTAGGACAGGTTCTCGGACATGTACTCGGGCAGCAGATGGCGGCGGTTGCTGGTGGCGTAAATCAGCACGTTCGGCGTGGAAGCCGACACCGAACCGTCCAGCGCCGACTTCAAGGCCTTGTAGCCGGTTTCACCTTCGTCAAAACTCAGGTCGTCGCAAAAGATGATGAACTTCTCCGGCCGCGCAGCGACCAGATCCACGATGTCGGGCAAATCGACCATGTCGGATTTGTCGACCTCAATGAGGCGCAAGCCCTGGTCGGCAAACGCATGCAGGCAGGCCCGGATCAGCGAGGACTTGCCCGTGCCACGCGCGCCGGTGAGCAAGACATTGTTGGCCCCACGGCCTTGAACAAACTGCTGCGTATTGCGCAAGAGACGCTCTTTTTGAACGTCCACCTCTTTCAGATCCGAAAACCGGATGTCCGCAATATGCTGGACCGGCACCAGAACGCCCTGGCCCGTGCGCTTGCGCCGGTAGCGCATGGCAAGCGATGCACGCCAATCCGGCTGCGTGATGGACTGGTCCAAGGACGCTTCCACCCGCTCCATAAAGCGCTCAGCGCGCTGTAAAAACTGCGCCAGGCGCGGGTCGTTTTCAAAGGACATACATCAGGACCGGTAATCCGCGTTGATGGTGACGTAATCGTGGCTGAAATCACAGGTCCACACCGTGTCGGATGCGGTGCCGCGCCCCAGATCAACGCGCACCGTAATCTCGGCCTGGCGCATCACGCGCTGGCCGTCCTCTTCATGGTATGCGGGATTACGCCCGCCACCGCTCACCACATGCACATCGTCCAGATAAAGGGCGATACGGGTCTGGTCCAGATCGACAACGCCGGCATAACCGACGGCCGCCAGGATGCGCCCCAGGTTGGGGTCGCTGGCAAAGAAGGCGGTTTTGACCAGAGGCGAGTGGGCAATCGCGTAGGCCACCTGGCGGCATTCGGCTGTGTCGCGCCCGCCGTCGACCTGCACCGTGATGAATTTGGTCGCGCCTTCTCCGTCGCGCACGATGGCCTGCGCCAGCCGGCGTGCCACGTCAATCATGGCAGCGCGCAAAGCCACGGCGGCCTCGCCCTCCCATGCGTCAATCTGCGGGTTGCCCAGCTGGTTGGATGCGATCAGCGTGAGCGAGTCGTTGGTGGAAGTGTCCCCGTCCACGGTAATGCGGTTAAACGACGCCTCTGCCACTTCGCGGGCCAGCACCTGCAAAGCCGCCTGGCTGATGTTGGCGTCGGTGGCGATAAAGCCCAGCATGGTCGCCATATTCGGGCGGATCATCCCGGCACCCTTGCTGATGCCGCTGATGTGGGCCGTCTTGCCACCGAGCTCCACGCGCGCACTGAAGGCCTTGGGCACGGTGTCGGTGGTCATGATGCCTTGCGCAGCGTTGAACCACTGCGTCGCTGCGGGCTCGGTATGCGCGTTGGCGATGGCCGTTGGCAAGCCGGCCACCAGTCGTTCAAGCGGCAGCGGCTCCATGATGACGCCGGTCGAATAGGGCAGCACGGACTGCGGATCCACCTGCAAGGCGCTGGCCAGCGCAGCGCAGCTTGCACGCGCATCGGCAAGACCCTGCGCACCCGTGCCCGCATTGGCATTACCGGTGTTAATGAGCAAAGCGCGGATAGGCTGATTACCGGCCAGATGCTCGCGGCAAACCTGCACTGGAGCTGCGCAAAAACGATTCTGCGTAAAAACCCCGGCCACGCTGGCGCCAGGGTCGAGCAGAAAAACCGTGAGGTCGCGGCGCCCTGCCTTGCGGATACCTGCCTGCGCAGTGCCTATGTGCACCCCCGCAATATGCAACAAAGATTCAGGCGCAGGACTGGATAAGTTAACGGGCATAGGTGTGACGAAAAGAGCCTCAGGACAGCTTGCCGTGGCAGTGTTTGAATTTTTTGCCACTCCCGCAGGGACAGGCTTCGTTGCGACCGACACCGGCGAAATTCAGTGCCGCAGCCGCGCCCGCCAATGCAAAAGGCGGGGCTGGCTGGGCCACGGTTTCAGGCTCACCGCTCTCGGTGGGTGCGGTGTAGGTGATGTTGGAGATGTTTTCGCCTTTGGCTTCGAGCTGTTGGGCGGCGGCGTCGAGCTCCTGGCGGGTCTGGATGCGCACGGTCATGAGCGTGCTGGTCACCGCGTTTTTGACCGAGTCCAGCATCTGGCCGAAGAGCTCGAAGGCCTCGCGCTTGTATTCCTGCTTGGGTTGCTTCTGGGCGTAGCCCCGCAAGTGGATGCCCTGGCGCAAGTAGTCCAGCGCGCTAAGGTGATCGCGCCAATGCGAATCAATGGTTTGCAGCAAAACCATGCGCTCAAAGCGGGTGAAGTTCTCTGCGCCAATCTGCGTCACCTTCTCTGCAAACGCCGTATCGGCAGCGGCCAGTACGGAGCGGAGAATGTCTTCGTCGGTCATGGATTGCGACTGTGCGACCCCCGCAACAAGATCCAGGCTGATCTGCCACTCAGCCTGCAACACGCGCTGCAGGCCAGGCAAGTCCCACTGCTCTTCGACCGACTCATGCGGCACGTATTGGCGCACCAGGTCGGTGATCGCACCCGCGCGCAAACCGGCCACCTCAGCGTGCAAATCGGAGGCATCCAAGATCGCGTTGCGCTGCTCGTAAATCACCTTGCGCTGGTCGTTGGAAACGTCGTCGTACTCCAATAACTGCTTACGCATATCAAAATTGCGCGCCTCCACTTTGCGCTGCGCGCTCTCGATGCTGCGGGTCACCATGCCCGCCTCAATGGCCTCGCCTTCGGGCATGTTCAGGCGTTCCATGATGGACTTGACGCGCTCACCGGCAAAGATGCGCATCAACGCGTCGTCCAGGCTCAGATAAAAGCGGGATGAACCGGGATCGCCCTGGCGACCGGAGCGGCCGCGCAGCTGGTTGTCGATACGGCGCGACTCATGGCGCTCGGTGGCGATGATGCGCAAGCCGCCCAAGGCCTTTACCGCCTCGTGGTCGATCTTCCATTGCGCGCGCACAGCTTGGGTCCGTTCGGCTTTGGCAACCTCGTCCAGCTGCGCGTCGGATTCAATCGCTTCCAGAACTTTCTCGATATTGCCACCCAGAACAATGTCGGTACCACGCCCGGCCATATTGGTGGCGATGGTGATCACACCGCGGCTGCCCGCTTGGGCAATGATGTCAGCCTCGCGGGCATGCTGCTTGGCGTTGAGCACCTGGTGCGGTAATTTCTCCTGCTCCAAGAGCTGGGCAATGATTTCAGAATTTTCAATCGAGGTGGTGCCCACCAGCACCGGCTGACCGCGCTCGTGGCATTCCCGGATATCAGCAATCGCCGCCTGGTATTTTTCTTTGGTGGTTTTGTAAACCCGGTCCAACTGGTCGTTGCGCGTGCTCGGGCGGTTAGGCGGAATGACCACGGTCTCAAGTCCGTAGATCTCTTGGAACTCATAGGCCTCGGTATCCGCCGTTCCGGTCATGCCGGCCAACTTGGCGTACAGACGGAAATAGTTCTGGAACGTGATAGAGGCCATGGTCTGGTTTTCGGCCTGAATGGTCACGCCCTCCTTGGCCTCGACCGCCTGGTGCAAACCGTCGCTCCAGCGCCGGCCCGTCATCAACCGCCCGGTGAACTCGTCCACGATGACGATTTCGCCATCCTGGGCCACGTAATGCTGATCCCGGTGGTAGATGTGGTGGGCACGCAGGGCGGCCGTCAGGTGGTGCATCAACGTGATGTTGGCCGGGTCATAGAGGGAGGCGCCTTCAGGGATCAGTCCCATAGCACCCAGAATCCGCTCCGCGCTCTCATGGCCACGCTCGGTCAGGAACACCTGGTGGCCTTTTTCGTCGACTGTGAAATCACCCGGCTTGGTCACGCCTTCGCCGGTGCGGGGGTCTTCCTCGCCCTCCTGGCGCACCAACTGCGGCACCACGGTATTGATGGCGAGATACAAATCGGTGTGGTCTTCGGCCTGCCCGCTGATGATCAGCGGCGTGCGGGCCTCGTCAATCAGGATCGAGTCCACCTCGTCCACGATGGCGTAATTGAGCTTGCGCTGCACGCGGTCTTCGGCCTCGTAGACCATGTTGTCACGCAAGTAATCAAAACCGTATTCGTTATTGGTTCCGTAGGTGATATCCGCGTTGTACGCGGCCTGCTTTTCCTCGCGCGGAACCTGGGATTGGTTAACACCAACGGTCAGCCCCAGAAAGTTGTAGAGACGCCCCATCCACTGCGCATCGCGCGCTGCAAGATAGTCATTGACAGTCACCACATGCACGCCGCGTCCGGCCAGCGCATTCAGATATACAGCCAATGTGGCGGTAAGCGTTTTTCCCTCGCCCGTGCGCATTTCGGCAATCTTGCCCTGGTGCAAGGCGATGCCGCCAACCAGTTGCACGTCGAAATGGCGCATCTTCATCACGCGCTTGGAGCCCTCGCGTACCACGGCAAAGGCCTCGGGAAGCAGATCGTCAAGGGTTTCGCCCTGCGCAAAGCGCTGCTTGAACTCCTCCGTCTTGGCCTTCAGCGCCGCGTCGGACACCGACTCGAGTCCCGCCTCCATGGCGTTGATGCGCGTGACGATGCTGCGGTATTGCTTAAGAAGGCGGTCGTTGCGGCTGCCGAAAATTTTGGTGAGGAAATTGAAGTCCATGGGGTTCCGACAATTACAAGGTCCAACCCGTTTGTTGGCGACTTGCCGTGCGTTCGCAAAAGCCGCACATTTTATGCGGCGAAGAAGGGCGGCCTGCGCCTGGGCTTCACCCGCACGAGGAAACGGTTTTCAGCGGCGGATCGGGGGCATCGCCCGGGCATCCGACGCCATTTGGGCTTCTGCGCCCAGTTTCAAGAACTTTTGCGGATCCTGGGGAACACCGCGCACCAGCACCTCAAAGTGCAGATGCGGGCCCGTGGATCGACCGGTGGTACCGATTTCGGCAATTTTCTGGCCCCGTTTGACCACATCACCCGATTTGACAAACACCCGTGAAGCATGGCCGTAGCGGGTCAACACATCATTTCCATGGTCGATTTCAACCATATTGCCAAAGGCGGGATGCAGCTGCTGGATAACCACCACCCCACCGGAAGCCGCATAAATGGGCGTGCCGGCCGCGGCGGGGAAATCCAGGCCCTCATGCATGGCACTGGCGCCCGTGAACGGGTCGACGCGAATGCCAAAACCGGAGCCAATCACCCCACCCCCTACAGGTGCCTGCGTTGGCAACATCATCATCTTCATTTTTTGATCAAAAAGACGTGTTTCCATGAGCGTCAACACGTCTGCCCGCTCGATCGAGGCATGCTCCAAGTCCTCCAGCATCGCCTGCAAATCAGCCACCGTCATGGGGCGGGCAGCCACCAAGGCCCCACCCCGGTCGGGCCGGCTGCGGATCAGCGCAGGGTCCACGCCCGCCAAACCGGAGAGCCGCTCACCCAGGGACTCGATTTGCATCATCTTGGCCTGCATTTCGCCCAGCTTTTTCGCCAGCACATCGATGTTTTCGCGGGTAAATCGCTCGCGCTGCTCGATCTGGTCTTTGGCAACAAAGCGCACCACCGAACCAAATACCGGCCAATCCTCGCGTACCGCCTTGACAAATATCAGGTGGTACAGGCCGGCTGTGACCATCAGCAAAACCAGCATGAGGCAGAAAAAACCGCCAGCCAACTGCCCACCCGTCAAGCGGATTGACAGGCTTTTGGTCAACCTGGAGTCCGTGATAATCACTTCCATAACGCGTATCCCCTGTTCTTGCAGCCCCAAAGGCCAACGCAAAGCACCATGTCCCTGTCTCTCTTCGAAGCCACCTTGCAGAACCCGCAACTGGCGCGCTTGCAAAGCCTGACACGTGCATCGTCCCTGTACCTGGCGCTGGTGCGACCGCTGATTCCACCCGCCTTGCGCGCCGGCACCAAAGCCGGACCCATCGCTCCGCTTACCACGCCCGCAGAGGCCGAGCCAGCCGAACAAACCGAGTGGTGCCTGATTGCCGCTAGCAACGCCAGCGCCAGCAAACTGCGCCAGCTACTGCCTACGCTATTACAGCACCTCCAAAGCGCCGGGCATCCCGTATCCAGAATCCGCTTAACCATTGAAAAAGCCCCGCCGGGACGCGGCGGGGCTTCATCTTAGGACGCGAATCCTGACCCCGGGGCTATCCGCCGTAGAGGTAGTTCGGCAGCCACAGCGTGAGTCCGGGCCAATAGTGGCGGGCGGGCACTATGATGATTTGATGTACGCCTTCACACTTGCGGCCCGCGATCGCAGCCCAGACTCCCGGTACGCTTGGTTCCGGCTGGCGGTTTCCCTGCTGATCATGACCATAGGCAACGCCGGGATGTGGGTCATCCCGGTGGTGCTACCGGTGGTTCAGGCCGAATTCCAGATTGGCCGCGCCGAGGCCGCACTGCCTTACACGCTGATGATGGTCGGATTTGGCTTGGGTGGTGTGCTGATGGGCCGCTTGAGTGACCGATTCGGCCTCTTCAGGCCCTTGCTGGGTGCTTCTCTGGCCATAGGGGCTGGTTTTGTATTGGCAGGGCTTTCGCACAACATCCTGGGCTTTGCCCTGGCCCACGGCCTGTTGATCGGGCTGGTGGGCTGTGCGGTCACCTTCGCGCCGCTGATGGCTGATACCGCTTTGTGGTTTGCGCGCCGACGCGGCATTGCCGTGGCGGTCTGCGCCAGCGGCAACTACCTGGCGGGCGCCGTGTGGCCACCTGTGATGGAGCACTTTATCGCCACCCAGGGTTGGCGAAGCACCTACACGGGCGTAGGCATTTTTTGCACCATCAGCATGGCCGCGCTGGCCTGCCTGATGCGCCAGCGTGCCCCCGCACAGTTGGCTGCACGCGATCCGCAGGCCCCGGCACAGCATGGCGACCAAGCATTCGGACTGCACCCCCGGGTCGCTACCGCAGCGCTGTGCGTGGCGGGACTGTCCTGCTGTGTGGCGATGGCCATGCCCCAGGTGCACATCGTGGCGTACTGCACGGATCTGGGCTTCGGTGCGGCGCAGGGTGCGCAAATGCTCTCCATCATGCTGGCCTGCGGCATCATCAGCCGCCTGGTCTCGGGCGCACTGTCTGATCGCATAGGCGGCATCCGCACCCTGGTATTGGGCTCGGGCCTTCAGTGCACAGCGCTTGCGCTGTTCCTTCCCTTCGATGGCCTCGTGCCGCTGTACATCGTCTCCGCCCTGTTCGGCCTGTTTCAAGGCGGCATCGTGCCCTCTTACGCCCTGGTGGTGCGTGAGAATTTTCCGGCCGCGCAAATCGGTGTGCGAATTGGAACGGTGATCATGTTCACCATGCTGGGTATGGCGCTGGGCGGTTGGATGTCGGGCAAAGTGTTTGACCTGACCGGCTCCTACCACGCGGCGTTTTTGAACGGCATCGCCTGGAACCTGCTGAACCTGCTGATCACTGTCACCCTGCTCTTGCGGCTGCGCCGCCAGAAAACGCAACAATCGGGATCTGACCCCAATTAGGTATTAGCGTCGGCGCAGGATGTGGATGTGGTCTGCACCCTGGGTACTCTGGCCTAACAAGGTGTGTCCGGTTTGCTTGGTAAAGGCCTGGAAATCCCGCAGGGAACCGGGGTCGGTGCTGATGACTTCCAGAACCTGGCCGGAGGCGAGCTCGGCCAGCGCCTTTTTGGCTTTGAGAATAGGCAGCGGGCAGTTCAGGCCACGGGTGTCCAAGGATTTGTCGATGGACGGCAAAGCAGAGTCGGTCACGCTTGCCCCAAACTGGCCATCAGGCAGGAAAAACGCCGGTGGACAGATAGCGGTCACCCCGGTCGCAGACGATAAAAACGATGCATGCGTCACGCACCTGCGCGGCAATCTGCTGCGCCACCCAGCACGCTCCGGCGGCTGATATGCCCGCGAAAATCCCTTCCTCACGCGCCATCCGGCGGGCCATTTCCTCGGCGTCGAGCTGGCTCACCAGCCGAATCGCGTCGACCTGCCCGGCGTCGTAAATGCCGGGCATGTATTCAGGCGACCACTTGCGGATACCGGGAATTCGCGATCCTTCGGACGGCTGTGCGCCGATGATCTGCACCGCCGGGTTTTGCTGTTTAAGGTAGCGCCCCACGCCGGAGATCGTACCGGTCGTACCCATGGCGCTGACGAAATGGGTCACCTGGCCATGGGTATCAGCCCAGATTTCCGGGCCGGTGGTCTCAAAATGCACGCGCGGGTTGTCCGCGTTTCCAAACTGGTCCAGCACCCGGCCCTTGCCCTGCGCCTGCATCTCCTGCGCCAGATCGCGCGCGGCTTCCATGCCGCCTGCCTTGGGCGTCAGGATGAGCGCAGCTCCAAAAGCCTTCATGGTCTGGGCGCGCTCAATGGACAGGTCCTCCGGCATGACCAGCACCATGCGGTAGCCCTTGATGGCTGCAGCCATCGCCAGGGCGATGCCGGTATTGCCCGAAGTGGCCTCAATCAGGGTATCGCCGGGGGCAATCTCACCGCGCTCTTCTGCGGCGCGGATCATGGCCAAAGCAGGCCTGTCTTTGACCGATCCGGCGGGGTTGTTGCCTTCGAGTTTGCCCAGAACAACGTTGTTGCGCGGCCCGGCGTTGTCGCTGCCGATGCGTTGCAAGGCGACCAGCGGCGTGCGGCCAACCACCTGCTCCAGCGTAGGAAAGCGCATCGGGAGCATTCCGCTCACGCGTGGCGATCCACGTAACGGCCTTTTTCCTTGGGCGGCTCGGACTGCGTGCGGCGTTCCGCCTGCACGCGGTCCAACTGGGCGCGCGCCTGGGCAGCCTGTTCAGCGCGGGCCTGGGCCTGTACCCGCTCTTGCGTAGCGTCGTCCGCCACCCGCCTGGGCGCTTGTTTGGCCTGAGGTGCATTCAGCGCAGCAGCAGGCGCTGAACGGACATCGGAAACTGCAGACATGGCGACTCCTTGAAAAATTGGGCAGGACTATAGCGGCAGGCCGGATTCTCAAAACCCCCAATCGGCCCCTGCTCCCAGCAAGGTGGCAGCCCCCAAGACCGCGAACAGCGCTGCGGCGATGCCATGCACCAGGCGCATGGGAATGCGCGCCGAAAGGCGGTCGCCGATGAACACCGCAGGCACGTCGGCAAGCAGCATGCCCAACGTGGTGCCGATTACCACCAGCACCGGATCGGGAAAGTGCGCCGCCATGGCCACCGTGGCAATCTGGGTTTTGTCGCCCATCTCGGCCAGAAAAAACGTGATCACCGTGGCGCCAAAAACGCCCCAGCGACCGGCAATATCGCCCTCATCGTCTTCAATCTTGTCCGGGATCAGCGTCCACACCGCCATGCCAATAAAGGACGCGCCCAGCACCCAGCGCAGGATCTCAGGGCTCAGGCTGGCCGTGATCCAAGCCCCCAGCGCACCGGCCAGTCCGTGGTTGACCACGGTGGCGCACAAAATGCCCGCAATGATGGGCAGCGGTTTTTTGAATCGGGCGGCCAGCAGAAAAGCCAGCAACTGGGTTTTGTCGCCGATTTCGGCGAGGGCAACAATGCCGGTTGAGATGAATAGCGCTTCCACAAAGGGGCCCGGGTGTTGAAGAAGCCCGCATTAAGACACAGCGCACAGCGCCGCGCGCCGGATCAGCGGGCAGCCGTCAGCGGACCAGGGAGGCCTGTCCACTGGCCAGACAGATTTCGCTGATGCGCAAGCCGTTGGGAAGCACACGCGAGGGGAACACATCTTTGAGGCGCTCTTCGTGCACCGGGATCACGCGCTTGACCTCGTAATCCACGGTTTTCATGATCTCCTCGGTCGTCATCACCAGATTGGTGGTGCTGCCAAAAGCCAGGCCCACGGGCACATACATCTTGTCGCCGCCAGTTCCTTCGAGGTTTTCGTAGACATAAATCAAATCACCAGCCAGCACCCAGCCATCGCGTGAGCGGGTCTGCATGTCGTTGCGCACATGGACCCACTGGCAGCCATAGGTGTGGGTGTCCGGCGCGGCATGCAAATCGATGCCAGGTATGGCGTCTTGCATATCGCCCTGCACCAGGCGCAAGCGGCCTTGGCGCGCCAAATCAGCGGCGCGCAGCACATCCGACGGATCGGTGGCCACCATCATGTAACGCAGGCGGTCGGGCAAGGACATGGCCCAAATCCATTTCGTCAGCTCACGCTCCTGGATGTAGAAGGTGGCGTTGGGAAATGCATCGGTATTGCCCATGTGGTCGAAGTGGGCGTGGGTGATGAAGATGCTGTCCACATCCTCGGGGCGGATGCCGCAAGGCGCCAGCACGTCAGCCGGGGAATGCCAGTTTTCAACCAGGAATTTTTCGGCGATGTAGCGCCCGTATTCCTTGTCGTTGTAGCCCACGTCAACCATGGCAATGTGGTCATTGCTCTTAATCAGAACGTAGCAGTACGGCAGTTTGCGGATGCCCTGGTTGTGCGCGCCGTAAATCACGCTGCTGACCGCGCACTGGCTGACGTACGCGTATTCCAGAACCCATATGGAGTATTGCGACATGAAAATTCCTGATGTATGCGGGGTATTCAATGGGTGGCGCTGCTGTTCGCCGGTGCTGTGGCACAGCTGCAGCAGGCCTGGCTGAAGTCCAGCGGCATCAAGCCCAGACCTTCGATGGCGCAACCGCTGAGCGTACGCCCGGCGGCTTGCAGATCGCGGGTCCAGGCGTCCAGACGGTCATGCAAACCTTCGCCCCGTGGCAGGGTCTGACCCACCGCGCGCACCACCGACAGCGTCGCCTGCATGGCACCCAATAAGCGGGCATGGTGCTGCCGCGCAGCGGGGGGTGGCGTCACACCGTACAACTCGGATTCCGCGTTGCGCGCCTGCTCCACCACGGTCGCAACCGTGGGCCAATCGGACTCAAAACGGCTGCCCAACCGCGCCAGTATGAGCAACCCGGCGAGCTGCCCCAGCACCCGGCCCAGACGGTCATAGCCGGGGCGCAGCGCCAAGCCGTAGCGGATGAAATCGTCACGGTCCAACCCAGGCCCTGGCGTTAAAGGCGCGGGCAGATCCGCCGCTTCGCAAGCGGGGTGGTGGATCAGCTGCGCCTGTTCGGCCAGAGCGCGGATACGGGCAGGACGCATACCGGTTTCAACCCTTGCGCTCGCGGATGATGCGCAGCGCTTCTTTGAGATAGACCTTGAAGACGGGGTAGTTCTCGCTCATCGGGAAATGCCCGATGTCTTCCATCTCAATGTAGACGCCACCCTTGATGCGCCGGGCGGTGTTTTCGGTCATTTCCGGCGTGGTCAGGTAGTCGTAGGTGCCGGTCATCATGATCACCGGGCACTTGCGGCCGTCGATGCGCTCCAGGTCTTCGCGCAGGTCATGGTCGACTGAGTAGAAATACAAATCGCCCTTGAATGACTCGGAGCCCTGGCTGTAATAAAACCAGGTCAACCAGCGATCCATTTCAGGCGACTGCGGCGCCATGAGGTCCCACACCCCGCTGGCGCACACCTGCGCCGCATTGGAGTGGGGGTGCCGCCACCAGTCCAAGAAAAATCCCGGCGCGTAGTCGCTGGCCTCTACCGGAATCACCGCCTTGAAGCGATCCGGGTGGCGCAAGGCCAATTGCAATGCCACATTGCCGCCAAACGAGGAGCCCATAAAAATGGGGTCGCGCAGTTCCAGCGCATCGCAGAGCTTGACGATGAAGTTCACATAGTGGTCTGCAGTCAGCTTGTACTCGGACTCCCACCATTTGGAGTTGTGCGGCGGATCGGACTTGCCGTGGCGCGGCAGGTCATAGGCGATCACGTTGTAGTGCTTGGTGATGTCTTCGTCCTCCAGCAATCCGCGCCACTGGTGGTTGTGGCAACCCGCAGTGTGCTGGCAGATAACGGGCTGGCCCGTGCCGTTTTGCAGATAGAAGACTTTGTACTCCATGCCGTCCACATCGATGGTGACGTAGCGGCCGGTGACAGGTGAATGGCGTGCCATGGTGGTGTCCTTCGCGATAAAAAATAGGGGATTGGGCGGATCAGACCGGAACGCCGCACTTGCGCAGCAGCTCGAATTGCAGGGTGAAATTGCGCAGGTTCTGCATCATGATGAGGATGTTGCCCTCCATCTTCAGGTCGTGGCGGAAGCTCGCCGCCCAAATGCCATGGAACATGGGCCGCGGCACGGGGCGGGCAAATTCGCGCCAGGTCTGGGCGCTGGCGCGCAGCGCAAAGTCGTAGGCGTCCAGCGGTGCCGGATCGGTGTTGATGTGGCGTACCTTGCCGTCGAGCATTTCCACAATCACCTTGGCCTCGCCCATGTCCCACATATAGCTGCAGGTGTAGTAACGGGCCATGGCGGCGATGGCCTTGTCGCTGTCGGACAGGGTCTTGAACTTCGCTGCCCAGCTTTTCAGATCTGTTGCCATAAGGGCTCCTTCATGATGAAAATTAACGAGATACGCATTGTTTGAATACGCGATAAAAAAATATCATCCGGACGCTTCCCGGCGGATCAGCTCCATCTGTTCCGATCCGGGCGGGCTGGCCATGCGCATGGGATAGGCGAGCAACCACAACACCATGACACCCAGCGCCCACCAGATCATTTGCCAAAGCCACAAAGAGGGAATACCGCCCACCCAGACCGCGATGCCGCCGTTGGGCGCTCCCAGCAAGTCGTTGCCCAGAATCGCACCGGGACCCACCGCAAAGAAAAACCAGACCAGCGTCAAGGACCAGGCCACCGGACGCAGAAAGCGCTGGCGCAGCGGCATGGCCACGGTTGCAGCGAAAAAGCGGTGGAAGGCCTGCCGGTGCGCACGGTCGTTTTTGTAATTGGAAATCCAGGACACCACCACGCAAAACACGATGTTGACCACAATGCCCCAGCCCGCCGAGTGGATGGTCCAGGGCCAACGCCCCCAGGGCAGGTCAAATCCCAGAAAGTGGCAGATGGTTGCACCCAGCGGCTCGGTGATCAGCACCACAAAAGCCCCCGCTGCCAGCCCCACGCCCGCGCCTTCGCGGGTAATCCACGGAATCCAGCACACGCCGGCCAGAGCGGGCCACAGCTGCACCGACAAGCCCAGCGCCAGCGCACCCAGCTGCACTTGCGCATTCGGCGCAAACGTGGCCAGCAACAATGCGCAGCCCAGCAGCGCAGCGATGGCGCAACGGGCATAGAACTTCTGCCGCGCTGCATCGGCCAGCGGCGTCATGTAGCGCAGCATCACATCGCGCACGATGATGGTGCCGGTGGTTGTCACCAGCAAAGCCACCATGGCGTGAATGGCCGCCAGCGCGCACACAGTTAACAGCGCGGTAAACCACGGCGACTGCGCGGCCAGCGTCAGAAGGTACTGCGCATACAGCCGACCTTCCTGGCCCGGCGCCAACTCCGGCAGCACGCGCGCCAGCGACAAGCCAGCCGCATTCAGCGCCGCCGTGGCCCCCAAAAAGTCTGCGCCCAGGCCCGCTAGCACCGCAAAAAATACCAGCAAAACACCCATGCCCGCACCACTCACCCAGACCTGCTGGGGGCCAAAGCCTCTGGCGTCGCGGCAGCTGAAAGCCAGCATGGAAAAAGCCGGTGAGGCCTGGATGCCCATGAACGCAAAGCAGGTGGACAGCACCATAGCGGCGGTCCAGATGCCGGCCACCGGCGCTTCCTTACCCAGCCCTGCGGTGAACTGCATCACGCCGGGAGACGCCAAATAGGCGTTGTAATTTTGTGCGCTGCTGCCCCAGGTACCGACCGGGCCAGCGCCCAACTTGGCCAGCCCTTGCATCAGCGCGTCAAAGCCGTGGTCCGCACCCAAATGCCATAGCGCCACCAGCCCCACGGCCAGCAGTCCGCTGCACAGCAACAGGCCCTGCAAGCTACCGACGTAGGCGGCAGCGCGCAGCCCCCCGATGCACAGGTAGAGCATGAGCACCAGCGTCAAAACCCACATGGCCAGATGGGCTGGTATGGCGCCCCCGCTGACCCACT
>CANFHZ010000017.1 GCA_947446885.1 Comamonadaceae bacterium | reverse complement strand
CGCTGGTGTGCTCCGCATTCAACGCCGACTTTGACGGCGACCAGATGGCTGTACACATTCCGCTGTCGGTAGAAGCGCAAGTCGAAGCCCGCACCCTGATGCTGGCATCCAACAACGTGTTGTTCCCCGCCAGCGGCGAACCTTCCATCGTCCCGTCGCAGGACGTGGTGCTGGGCCTGTACTACACCACCCGTGAGCGCATCAACGGCAAAGGCGAAGGTCTGATCTTCTCCGACACCGGTGAAGTCCGCCGCGCCTTTGACGGTGGTGAACTCGACCTGAACGCCCGCATCAGCGTGCGCCTGACCGAGTACACCAAGAACAAGGAAACCGGCGAGTTCGACGCCAGCACCAAGCTGTGGGACACCACGGCGGGGCGTGCTTTGTTGTCAGAAATCCTGCCCAAAGGCCTGCCTTTTGCCAACATCAACAAGGCTTTGAAGAAGAAGGAAATCTCCAAACTCATCAACGTGTCTTTCCGCAAGTGCGGCTTGAAAGAGACCGTGGTGTTCGCCGACAAATTGCTGCAAGCCGGCTTCCGTTTGGCTACGCGCGCCGGTATCTCGATCTGCATCGACGACATGCTGGTGCCGCAAGAAAAGCACGAGATCATCAGCCGCGCGCAAAAGGAAGTCAAAGAGATTGAGCAGCAATACGTCTCCGGTCTGGTCACTTCCGGTGAGCGCTACAACAAGGTGGTGGACATCTGGGGCAAGTCGGGCGACGAAGTGTCCAAGGTGATGATGGCCAAGCTCTCCAAAGAGATGGTCACCGACCGCCACGGCAAGCAGGTTCAACAAGAGTCTTTTAACTCCATCTACATGATGGCCGACTCGGGCGCGCGCGGTTCTGCCGCCCAGATCCGCCAGGTGGCTGGTATGCGCGGCTTGATGGCCAAGCCGGATGGCTCCATCATCGAGACGCCGATTACCGCCAACTTCCGCGAAGGCCTGAATGTGTTGGAGTACTTCATCTCCACCCACGGTGCCCGTAAAGGTCTGGCCGACACGGCGCTCAAAACCGCCAACTCCGGCTACCTGACACGCCGTCTGGTCGACGTGACCCAGGATCTGGTGGTCACCGAGCTCGACTGCGGCACGCAAGCCGGCTACGTCATGCGCGCCATCGTCGAAGGCGGCGAGGTCATCGAATCCCTGCGCGACCGCGTGCTGGGCCGCTGCACCGCCGAAGAAGTGCTGCACCCCGAGAGCCGCGCCGTGCTGGCGCAGCCTGGCACCTTGCTGGATGAGGACCTGATCGAGGAATTCGAGGCCGCTGGTGTGGACGAAGTCAAAGTCCGCACCGCGCTGACCTGCGAAACCCGCTTCGGTATTTGCGCACATTGCTATGGCCGCGACCTGGGCCGTGGCGGCCTGATCAACGGCGGCGAGGCGGTCGGCGTGATTGCCGCCCAGTCGATTGGCGAGCCCGGCACCCAGCTGACCATGCGTACCTTCCACATCGGTGGTGCGGCGTCGCGCGCGGCTATCGCTTCCAGCGTCGAAGCCAAGTCCAACGGACACATCGGCTTCAACGCCACCATGCGCTATGTGACCAACTCTAAAAGCGAGTTGGTGGTGATTGCCCGCTCCGGCGAAATCATCATCCACGACGAACATGGCCGTGAACGCGAGCGCCATAAAGTGCCGTACGGCGCGGTGCTCAGCGTCAAGCCCGATCAGGTGGTCAAAGCCGGCGCCATCCTGGCCAACTGGGATCCGCTGACCCGACCCATCATCACCGAGTTCGCCGGTCGTGCGCACTTTGAGAACGTCGAAGAAGGCCTGACCGTTGCCAAGCAAGTGGACGATGTGACGGGCCTGTCTACGCTGGTGGTTATCGATCCCAAACGCCGCGGTGCGGCCAAGATCGTGCGCCCGCAGGTCAAGCTGATCGACGCTTCGGGTACCGAAGTGAAGATCCCCGGAACCGACCATGCGGTGACCATTGGCTTCCCCATCGGCGCGTTGGTGCAGGTGCGTGACGGCCAGGACGTGGGCCCTGGCGAAGTGCTGGCCCGTATCCCCATCGAAGGCCAGAAAACCCGCGACATCACCGGTGGTCTGCCGCGTGTGGCCGAGTTGTTCGAAGCCCGTTCGCCCAAAGACAAAGGTCTGCTGGCCGAAGCCACCGGCACCATCTCTTTCGGCAAGGAAACCAAGGGCAAGATCCGCCTGCAAATCACCGACCCGGACGGCAAGGTCTGGGAAGAACTCGTGCCCAAAGAGAAGAACATCCTGGTGCACGAAGGCCAGGTGGTCAACAAGGGCGAGTCGGTGGTCGACGGCCCGGCCGATCCGCAGGACATCCTGCGCCTGCTGGGGCCTGAGGAACTGGCGCGTTACATCGTGGATGAAGTGCAGGACGTGTACCGCTTGCAAGGCGTGAAGATCAACGACAAGCACATCGAAGTGATTGTTCGCCAGATGCTGCGCCGTGTGGTGGTGGATAACGTGGGTGACTCCAGCTACATCAGCGGTGAGCAGGTCGAGCGTTCCGAGATGCTCAACACCAACGACGCCTTGCGCGCCGAGGGCAAGGTGCCAGCCACCTTCACCAATTTGTTGTTGGGTATTACCAAAGCCTCGCTGTCCACTGACAGCTTTATCAGCGCCGCGTCCTTCCAGGAAACCACGCGCGTGCTGACCGAAGCCGCCATCATGGGCAAGCGCGACGAGCTGCGTGGTCTGAAAGAAAACGTGATCGTGGGCCGCTTGATTCCGGCCGGTACCGGTCAGGCTTACCACGAAGCCCGCAAGGTGCGCGAGGCCATGGACGAGTCCGAGCGCCGCGCGATTGCCGAAGCCGACGATGCGGAGCTCGCTGCCGCCACGGCCCCGGCCGACGATGGTCAGGAAGTCGCCTCCGAGTAAGCGTCGGACAGGCGGATGCGCTGTAAAAACCCCGGGTTCAGCCAAGCGGAACTCGGGGTTTTTTTCTTCGGCATACCCACCATAACGGAGCGTCTACGCAATGGGTGATTTTTTCTGGCCGACGCTGTTCGGTGTTTTTTGTGTGTGCTGGTGTTTGGGTGCGTACAACCGTCTGCGCCGCTTGCGCCGCCAGGCTTTGGGCTCGGTGCAAAAACTGTTTTCTCAACTGGCTGAATTCAAGCCCCTGTTTGCGCGCGGCATACAGAATATGAAAGAGCCGCTGGAGTCGCAGGGGCGCACTCCCTCAGCGGCGGTCAGCTTCCCCGGTTGGGCCGCAGTGCTCGAGGCCGCAGGCCAACTGGATGCGGTGTTGCAGACGGTATCGCGCACCAGTTTGGATAGCGCAGAAATTCGCAGCACGGCCCAGGCCATGGAGGCTTTGCAGCGCAGCTGGGCTGCAGCGTGTGAGGTCCCGCAAGATCTCGCCGGTGATGCCTTACCGCCCGAGCTTCGCACCCAGTGGGGCGTGCTCAGTCACCGGATGCTGGCAGCCCGGGCCACGGCCAACCAGGATCTGGCGGCCTATAACCAGGCGATTGCACAAATTCCCGTGCGCTGGCTGGCACCGGTGGTTCCATTTGCAGCCCTTGCCTATTTCTGAGTCCCCGCCCCGTTTGGCGGGCGCCCAGCCAGCCTTGTGGCGATTGCTGCAAGCGGCCAGTGCGGTCTTGCAAGCGCAACGCGCGGGTCAGTCTGGTAGCGCAGCGCTTGAAGCCGTTGATCCACTTGTACGGCCGGGCGTGCAGGCTTTGGCTTTTACGGTTTGGCGTAACCTGGGCCGCGCGATGGCCTTGCGCGCTGCCCTGGCGGTTAAAGCGCCGCCGGGACCGGTGGATGCCCTGCTGTGCGTGACGCTGGCCCTGTGCTGGGACCCTGACCGTGCGCCGTATGATGAATTCACGCTCGTTAACCAGGCGGTAGAGGCCGCCAAACGGGATCCCCGCATGGCCAGGCAGGCCGCGTTCGTAAATGCCTGCCTGCGCCGTTTCATGCGCGAGCGCGCACAACAGGTAGCTGCAACGGACGACCAGCCACAGGCCCGCTGGAACCATCCCCTGTGGTGGATTGCCCGCCTGCAAGCTGAGCAGCCGCAACGCTGGCAGGGCATTTTGCAGGCCTCCAACGTGCAGGCGCCGCTCACCCTGCGGGTCAATCTGCGCGCAATAAGCCTTTCGGCGTACATGCAGGCGCTGGCAGATGCGGGCATGCTTGCGCGCGCTGCTGGCCCCGCTTGCGTCTACCTGGATCAGGCCGTGCCCGTGGCGCGTTTGCCCGGCTATGCCCAGGGCTGGTTTTCGGTGCAGGATGCGGCTGCCCAACGCGCTGCCCCCTTGTTGCTCGAGGGGCTGGCTTTAGACGCCTCCGCCCGGGTGTTGGACGCTTGTGCCGCGCCGGGTGGCAAAACCGGCCATTTGCTGGAGATCACGGCAGCCCGCGTTCTGGCGCTGGAGCAGGATCCGGCCCGCATCGCCCGCATCCACGCCAATTTGAAGCGCCTGAACCTGCAGGCCGAGGTACTCACCGGCGATGCCGGTGATCCGGTTGCCTGGTGGGATGGGCAGGCTTTTGACGCGATTTTGTTAGACGCGCCGTGCACGGCCTCGGGCATCGTTCGCCGCCACCCCGACATACGCTGGCTGCGCCGGGAGAGCGATATTGCCCAGCTCGCCCACAGCCAGCAGCGCTTGTTGGAGGCCTTGTGGCCGCTGCTGCGCACCGGCGGACGGCTGTTGTACTGCACCTGTTCCATCTTCGCGCAAGAGGGCCCGCAGCAGGTTCAGGCCTTTCTGGCCCGGCACCGCGATGCCCATGCCTTGCCCGCAGACGGTAGTCTCTGGCCCCAGTCTGCAGCGCCGGACAGCCCAGTCTTGGACAATGCGGCCTATGACCATGATGGTTTTTTCTATGCCTTGTTGGAAAAGCGCCTTGCCTGAGCGCGTGGTGTACCCACAGAACCGCCTGCTCGCGGCCTTGGTGGCCTGTGTGGTGTTGGTGTGCGTGGGGCTGTTCGCCACGGCCGCCCGCGCCGAAACGCCCATCGAGGCGCTCCAGTTCCGCGTAGACCGTGGCGCCGAAGATGTCGCCGTGAGTGTCCAGCTGCGGTTTGAGCTGCCGCCTGCTGTGGAAGACGCATTGCTTAAAGGTATTCCGGTGTACTTTGCGGTTGAGGCTGACCTGCTGCGCGAACGCTGGTACTGGACCGATAAAAAGGTGGCAAGTGCAGCCCGCAATGTTCGGCTGGCTTATCAGCCGCTGACCGGGCAGTGGCGGTTGAACGTGGCCTCGGGTGCCGCGCCCGCAGCTGATTTGGTGGCCGCCAACGCGCCCAGCCAGACCTTTGGCAGCCTGGCGGAGGCCTTGGCTACGGTCAAGCAGTTTTCCCGCTGGCGCATCGCTGTTTTGAATGACAACGACCCGGCCTCCAAGTACCGGGTGGAGTTTCGTTTCTGGCTCGACACCAACCAACTTCCGCGCCCCTTTCAAATCGGGGTGATCGCCCAAAGCGACTGGACCATCAGCACCAGCTTGCGCGCAGCCCTGACTGCGGAGAAAACCGGTGAGCGATAAGCCGCCCGACAGCAGCCTGCGCCGCAACAGCCGGCTGGTGCGGCGCGTGATCACGCTGGGTTCGGCGCTGATGCTGCTGATGGGCAGCGCGCTGCTGTACATGCTGACCCAGGCCACCAACAACCAGGCCATGTACGAACAGGACTACGCGCAGTTGTTTGTTCTCAATGTGGTCGTGGCAGCTTTGTTGTTTGTAGCGATTGCCTGGATTGCGTACCGCCTGTACCAGCGCTGGCGCGCCGGGCGCTTCGGTACCCGTTTGCTGACCAAGTTGGCCGCAATTTTTGTGCTGGTGGGCGTGGTGCCGGGCTTGCTGATTTACGGCGTTTCGTACCAGTTCGTGTCGCGCTCGATTGAGACCTGGTTTGACGTCAAGGTTGAAGGCGCTTTGCAAGCTGGCCTGAGCCTGGGTCGGGTGACGCTGGAGACCCTGGCTGCAGATCTGTCCATCAAAACCCGTACCGCCGCCTCGGCCTTGAATGAGCCTGCCCAAGGCCCGGCAGAACTGCAGCTGGAGAAATGGGTGGAGCAATTGGGGGCCAGCGATGTTGCGCTGTGGAGCGGGCGTGGCCAGCTGCTGGGCAGTGCGGGCGAGTCGCGTTTGCTGCTCAACCCACCTCCGCCCACCCCCACCCAGCTGCGCCTGGCGCGCAGCGAGCGGTCCACGTACTGGATTGAGGGCCTGGAAGACGCCGGTGCGGCCAGCCCGGGTCCAGCGGCCGCAGCACGTATCCGGGTGTTGGCGGTGCTCAACCGCAGCGCGGCCACCGCGGATGACACGCATTACCTGCTGGTCACCCGCAGCTTGCCTTCCAGCCTGGTTGCCAACGCCTGGGCCGTGGAGCGCGCCAACCGCGAGTACCAGGAGCGGGCGCTGGGCCGCGCTGGGCTCAAGCGCATGTACATCGGCACGCTCACGCTCAGTCTGTTCATGGCGGTATTTGCGGCGGTGCTGATGGCCGTGGTGCTGGGCAACCAGATTGCCCGGCCTTTGCTGGTGCTGACCGAGGGCGTTAGCCAGGTGGCCGCCGGGGATTTGCGACCCAAGGAAGCCATGCAAAGCAAGGACGAGCTCGGCGGCCTGACGCGCGCCTTCGCGCTCATGACCCGCCAGCTCTCTGATGCCCGCGAAACCGTGCAAACCAGCATGGGGCAGCTCGACGCCGCACGGGCCAATTTGCAGACTATTTTGGACAACCTGACCGCCGGCGTGGTAGTGCTCAATGACGATGGCAGCCTGCGCCAGGCCAACCCGGGCGCTTCGCGCATCTTGCAGCGGCCGCTGGCGCAGTACCAGGGCCGGCTGTTGTCCGATATTCCGGGTCTGGAGAGTTTCGGTGCAGAGGTTGAGCGCCAGTTTCTGGAGTTCCGCGCCCGCCGTGGCGAGGCGGCTGCCGACCATTGGCAGCACACGCTGGATTTGGGGCCTTCTGCCTCACCCATGCAAACCGGAGCGGCCGGGCAAACCACGTTGGTGTTGCGCGGTGCCGACCTGCCGGGGCACGCCTGTTTGCTGGTGTTCGATGACATCTCCCACATCGTCACCGCCCAAAGGCTGCAGGCCTGGGGCGAGGTGGCGCGCAGGCTGGCCCACGAGATCAAAAACCCGCTCACGCCGATTCAGCTGTCTGCCGAGCGTCTGGAGCGCCGCCTGGGCGGCAAGCTGCCCGAGCCGGAGCAGCAGGTCTTGAGCAAATCGGTCAAAACCATTGTTGACCAGGTGGACTCCATGAAACGCCTGGTCAATGAATTCCGCGATTTCGGCCGCTTGCCGCCAGCCGAATTGCAGCCTTTGGATTTGAACAGCCTGGTCCAGGAAGTGCTGCATCTGTACGAGGCCGCCGAGACACCGATTGCCTCCGATCTGGACCCCGCCTGTCCACCGGTGATGGGCGATGCGCAGCAACTGCGCCAGGTCATCCACAACCTGCTGCAAAACGCCCAGGATGCGCAGGAGGCGCAGGCCCTCAAACCGGCGGGTGCCGCAGGCGCATCGGTGTCCGGCGCGCACGCCGTGCTGATCCGCACCTATTTCAGTGCCAGCGCCGCACGGGTGCGCTTGACCGTGCTGGACAGCGGGGGTGGTTTCGCACCCGGCATCTTGCAGCGCGCGTTTGAGCCCTATGTCACAAGCAAGATACGCGGCACCGGCTTGGGCCTGGCTGTGGTGAAAAAAATTGCCGACGACCACAGTGCCCGCATCGACATCAGCAACCGCCTACACGACGGTGTTGCCTACGGGGCGCAGGTATCCCTGTCATTCAAAGTTGCAGCAGTACCGCGCGCGGTACCGCATTCCACCCCCCTTGTTTGAAGACTGAAACGCTATGGCACACATTCTGGTTGTTGACGATGAGCACGGCATTCGCGACCTTTTGTGGGAGGTGCTCAATGACGAGGGCCATGCCGTCACCTTGGCTGAAAACGCCGGCCAGGCCCGCGCTGCCCGCGCTGCCGAAGCCCCTGATCTGGTTCTGCTGGACATTTGGATGCCCGATATGGACGGCGTCACCCTGCTCAAGGAATGGGCCGCCGGCGGCCTGCTGACCATGCCGGTCATCATGATGAGCGGCCACGCCACGATAGACACGGCTGTGGAGGCCACCAAAATCGGCGCCCTGGCTTTTCTGGAAAAGCCAGTGACCCTGCAAAAACTCTTGGCTGCGGTCGACGCCGCCCTGAAAAAGGATAGACCGCATCCTGGGGCTGCCCATGCGGTGCTGCCCCAGAGTGCACAGCTGCCGGCAAGTCCCCCGCCGCTGCTGCCGGCCGCCCAGCCGGTGCAGGGCTTCGCCTTGGATCTGCCCTTGCGCGAAGCCAAAGATATTTTCGAGAAAGCGTATTTCGAGTACCACCTGCACCATGAAGGCGGCTCCATGACCCGGGTGGCCGATAAAACCGGGCTGGAGCGCACCCACCTCTACCGCAAGCTCAAGCAACTCGGCGTGGACCTGTCCAAAGAAAAGTCGCGCGCAAGCTGAGCCCGGGCGCGCCGCGGTGCACGCCCTGTTGTACCGGGCTCACTCAATAAAGCCCGCCCCGTGCCGATACCCCATATGGCTTTCTGCCCATTTCACAGCCATACGCCTTGTCCACTACCCAATCCACACCCGAACCCTCCTGGCTGGACCGCGCCCGCCAGGATATGGCACCGCACCTGCGCCAGGTGCTGCTCTACGGCGTCTTGTGCAATGTGCTGGCGCTGGCGCCGTCGGTCTACATGCTGCAGGTCTATGACCGGGTCATCAACAGCCGTAACCTGAACACCCTGGCGATGCTGACGGTTTTGATCGTTGGCCTCTATGCCTGGATGGAGTGTTTGGAAGCAGTACGCCACAGCTGGGCGCGCAAGGCGGCGGCGCAGGCGCAGGCATGGCTGGCGCCGCGCGTGTTTGATGCGGCCTTTGAATCCCGGCTGACGCCCGGATCCGGAGCACAGCAGGGGGCTTTTGCCGACCTTGCCAGCCTGCGCAGTTTTGTGGTTTCACCGGCCTTGCTGGCCCTGCTTGACGCGCCGTTTGCCCTGGTCGTCATGCTGATCTTGTTTGTGCTGCATCCCTGGCTGGGCTTGGCTTCGGTTCTGGTGGCCATGGTGCTGGCCGTGCAGGGCTGGGTGACCGACCGCGGCACGCGGTTGCCCTTGCAAGAGGCGGGGCGCTTGGCGCAGGTGGCACAGCATTTCGCCGGGCAGCTCCTGGGGCAGATGCCGGCCATCCAGGCCATGGGCATGCGTGCGGCTTTGTACACCCAATGGGGTCAGCGCAACCAGGCCTTCTTGCTGGCGCAAATGCAGGCCTCTGACAGTGCCGGCCAGGGGTCTGCGGTTTCACGTTTGTTGCAGGTTCTGCAGGGTTCTTTTTTGCTGGGCCTGGGAAGCTGGTTGACGCTCACCGGCGGATTGCCGCCTGGCGGCGGTGCGATGTTGCTGGGCTCGGTTTTGGGTGGCCGCGCCTTGGCACCGCTGACACAGCTGCTGATGCAGTGGCGCAGCGTGCTGCAGGCGCAGACTGCGTATACCCGGCTGGATGCCTTGCTCGGGCCGGCCCGTGCGACCCCGCCTGCGCTGGAATTGCCACCACCCCGTGGTGTCGTACAGGTACAGGGTCTGGGCTTTCGCACCGCGCCGGCCGGAGCTGAATTGCTGCGTGGTGTGCAGTTTCAGCTGACGCCCGGACAGGTGCTGGCGGTGCTGGGGCCTTCGGGTGCGGGCAAAAGCACATTGGCGCGGATTCTGGTCGGTTTGGTGCCTGCTACCGAAGGCACAGTCCGGCTCGATGGAGTGGACATCTTCCAATGGGACAAGGCTGCGCTGGGCCCCCATCTGGGCTATTTGCCGCAAGGCGTGGAATTGCTGGACGGCAGCTTTGCCCAGAACATCGCCCGTTACCGCAGCCCCGACATGCCGCAACTGCGTGCTGCGGCATCCGCAGCGGGTTTGCTGGAATTCATCGAAGACCTCCCTCAGGGTTTTGACACGCCATTGGGTGTGGATGGGCAGTTTTTATCGGGCGGTGTGCGCCAACGGGTCGGGCTGGCCCGGGCCCTGTACGGCCAACCCCGGTTGCTGGTGCTAGACGAACCCAACGCCCACCTGGACGAGGCAGGCGATACCTTATTACAGGCCGCGCTGGTGCAGGCCAAGGCTGGCGGAGCCAGTCTGGTGCTGGTGACACACCGGCCCCAGATCCTGGCGATTGCCGATCAGATCATGGTGCTGCGGGAGGGCCGTATGCAGGCCTGTGGCCCGCGCGATGAGGTTTTGCGCGCCATCCACCAGGCGATGGCCCAGGCCAATAGCGCGGCGGGTGCCCCATGAGCATGCTGCCCCGCCGGATTGGGTGGGCGTTTGCGTTGGCGGGGGTGTTCAGCCTGCTCATCAACAGCCTGATGCTCGGCCCCAGTTTGTACATGCTGCAAATCTATGACCGTGTCATGCCGGGGCAAAACCAGCTGACGCTGGTCTTCAGCAGTCTGGCTTTGTTATTGGTGCTGGCGGTTTTGTGTTTTCTGGAGATCGGGCGTTCGCGCCTGCTGGTGCGTTTGGGCATGGAGTTGGATGCCACGCTAGCGCCCCGCGTGTTGGAGGCCAGCATGGACGCGCAGCTTCCCGTGTTGCAGCGTAACCCCACCCAGGTATTTGCCGACCTCACGGTCGTGCGGCAGTTTTTGACCGGCAACGGTGTTTTTGCGCTGTTTGATGCGCCCTGGTTTTTTATCTATGTCGCGGTCTTGTTTGTGGTCCACCCCTGGCTGGGCTGGTTGGCACTTGCCTGTGCGCTGGTGTTACTCGGCATTGCGCTGGGTAGCCGGATGGTGACGGCCTCAGCCTCCGGTGCCGCCACCGATGCGGCGTTGGCGGTCGGTGCGCAGCAGCAGTCCACCTTGCGCATGGCCCCAGTGATCCATGCCATGGGCATGCTGCCGCCGCTGCGCGCAGCGTGGAGCCGCCACTTTGCCGACCAAACTGCGACGCAGGAGCGCGCCGAATCGCTGGAGCACCGTGCCAGCGCCGTCAGCAAGTTTTTCCGTTACACGCAGCAATCTCTGTCGCTGGCCGGGGGTGCGGTTTTGGTGATCCGTGGCGAGATCAGCCCGGGGGCGATGATCGTCACCAATCTTCTGATGTCGCGTGCGCTGGCCCCTCTGGATTTGTTGGTTG
Source organism: Comamonadaceae bacterium (assembly GCA_947446885.1). Taxonomy (GTDB): domain Bacteria; phylum Pseudomonadota; class Gammaproteobacteria; order Burkholderiales; family Burkholderiaceae_C; genus Allorhodoferax. The sequence continues at coordinate 22,321 of CANFHZ010000017.1, read as the reverse complement.
GAACCTGGCGGCCCTTGATGCAGGCGCAGAGCGCATGGGGCCGTATTCAGCAGTTGCTGCGCGACAACCCGCCGCGCCCGCCCGGCACGCTGGTGCAGGATCCCCATGGCCGCCTAGAGTTGCGCCGGGTCAGCGTGCGGGTGCCGGGCCGCGATGCGCCAGTTTTGCAGGACATCAACTTGGACATCCCGGCAGGGAGCATGGTCTGCGTGGTCGGGCCCTCGGGCAGCGGCAAGTCCAGCCTGGTGCGCGTCATGCTGGGGCTGTGGCCGGGGTACGACGGGGAGGTGCTGCTCGACGGAGCCGCCTTGTCGCGCTGGCAGCCGCAGGCTCTGGGCCAATGCGTGGGCTACTTGCCGCAGGAGTTGGAGTTTCTGGAGGGCACGGTGGCCCAGAACATCAGCCGTTTTGGTGAACTGGACTCGGAGCAGGTGGTCGCGGCCGCGCGTGCCGCTGCGGTGCATGACATGGTGTTGCGCCTGCCAAAGGGCTACCAAACGCCTTTGGGCGAGTTCGGTATGCGTTTGTCAGCCGGACAAAAGCAGCGCATCGGTCTGGCACGGGCCTTGTACGGCGGGCCGCGTCTGGTGGTGCTGGATGAGCCGGACGCGAACCTGGATGACGCCGGAGAGAGCGCATTGCGCGAAGCGGTTACCGCATTGCGTGCCGGGGGTGTTACCGTGGTGCTCATCACCCACCGCGCTGCCTTGGTGCACACTGCCGACATGTTGCTGGTGATGCGCCAGGGGCGCTTGGCGCACTATGGTGCACCAACGCAGGTGCTTGCGGAGCAGCAGGCGGCGTCGGCAGTTTCTGTTATCCAAGGTTCTTCACCATGAGCGCGTCACCCGTACCCGAGTCCTCGCCCACTCCGCCGGCTGCAAGCCGAGCCGGTTTGTGGCTGGTGCTGGGCGGCTTGGTGTTGCTTGCCGCCTGGGCCGGTTTCGCTCCGCTCGATGAAGGAGTACCCACCCAGGGTCTGGTTTCGCTCGACACCAAGCGCAAGACGGTGCAGCATTTGCAGGGCGGGATGGTGCGCGAGGTCTTGGTGCGTGAAGGCGACCGCGTACAGGCAGGCCAGGTACTGATGCGGCTTGAGCCCGCAACCGTGCGCGCCAACCAGGAAACCGTACGCCAGCATTACTGGTCGCTGCGCGCGGCCGAAAGCCGGCTGGAGGCCGAACAGCGCGGGCTGCCCCGTATCCAATGGCATCCCGATCTCCAGTCCGCGATGCATGAACCTGCCGTGCAACCCCATCTCCAGGTGCAGACCCAGTTGTTTGAATCGCGCAGATCGTCGTTTGACGCCAACCAGTCGGGTTTGCGTGCCAACCTGGCAGGTTTGCTGGCGCAGCGCGAAGGCGGCTTGCGCATGCTTACGCAGCGGCAGCGCCAGCTGGCGTTGTTCCAAGAAGAACTCGGCAACATCCAGGAACTGGTGAAAGAGGGCTACGCGCCGCGCAACCGGGCCTTGGAGTTGCAACGCAGCCTGGCCGACACGTCCAGCACGATTGCCGATTTAGAGTCGAATGACCAAAAAATCCAGCGCAGCATTGACGAAATGAAACAGCGCCTGGAGCAAGGCCGTGCCGGTTTCCAGGCCGAGGTCGCCGCCCAACTGGCCGAGGTCCGGCGTGAGGTGCAGTCAGATGCCGAGAAGTTGCAAGCCGTGTCGCAGGACATGGAGCACATCGACATCCGCTCGCCCGCGTCGGGGCAGGTGGTCGGGCTGGTGGTGCAAACCGTAGGCGCAGTGATCACCCCCGGCCAGAAGGTGATGGACATCGTGCCCGAGGGCGCGCCGCTGATGGTGGAGGCCCGTATACCGCCGCACATCGTCGACCGCGTGAAACCGGGCTTGCACGCCGACGTGCGTTTCAGCGCCTTCGCCCATTCGCCCCAGCTCACGGTGTCTGGCACGGTGCAGTCGGTGTCGCAGGATGTGCTGTCCGACCCTGAAACCCGCCAAAGCTATTTTCTGGCCCGCATCCAGCTCACACCGGAGGGTCTGGCGATGCTGGGTCCGCGCACCATGCAGGCTGGCATGTCTGCTGAAGTCGTGATCCTGACCGGCGAGCGCACGGTCTTGCAGTACCTGCTGCACCCGCTGGTGCGGCGTATGGCCCAGTCGATGAAAGAGGAATGACATGCCGCTGATACGTGGCGCCTGTGCCGGTCTGGCGTGTGTTGTCGGCATGCTGGCGTGTATTCCGCTGCAGGCGCAGCCTGCGTTGGTGCTGGATTTGCACAGTGCCTGGACGGCGGCACGGGCCCAGGACCCGGCTTACCAGGCAGCGCTGGCGGCGCGGCGTGCCGGTGTGGAGCCCGAGGCGCAGGCTTTCGCCGCCATGCTGCCCAATGTGTCCTTCACCAGCAGCTACAACCAGGTCGACTTGCAGCAAAAATCGGGCGGCGTCACCACGCCCTACAGTTACGCAACCAATAACAACGCCGTGGTGGCGCGTCAACCGCTGTGGCGCAAAAGCCAGAATGTGCAGTACGCGCAATCCCGCCTCCAGAGCCAAGCAGCCGAGGTGCAGGCGGTACTGGCCGAAGTGGATTTGGCACAGCGGCTGGGCGCGGCGTACTTTGACCTGCTGTTTTCGCAGGACGTGATCCGGTTTACCGATTCCTTGCTGATCGCTTCCCAGGGCCAGTTGCAGGCCGCGCGTCGCGGTTTCGAGGCGGGGCAGGGCACCCGCACCGATATTGACGAGGCGCAAGCCCGGCTGGACATGGCCCAGGCCCAGATGCTGCAAGCCCGCCAGCAATGGAGTTATGCCCGCCAGCAGATCGAATCTATGGTGGGCCGCGCTGTGCAAGACCTTGCGCCGCTGGCGCTGGAGGCGCTGCAGGCACAGCCGCTGGAGGTCAATGTGGAGGGCTGGATAGCCCTGGCGGTGGACCACAGCCCGGAGCTGCGCCTGGCCCAGCTACGCGTATCGGTCGCTGAGCAAGAAATTGCCAAAGCCCAGGCTGGGCACCTGCCGACTGTTGACGCGGTGGGGCAATACACCCTGAGCAACGGTGAAAACATGTACAGCCCGAGCTCGGGCTACCAAAGCTCACAGATCGGCTTGCAGCTTTCTTTGCCGATTTATGCCGGCGGGGCTGTTAGCTCGGCAGCCCGCCAGGCGCTGGCTTTGCTGGAGCGCGAGCAGCAGCTGCAGTTGCAAACCCGCACGACGCTGGAGTTGCAGGTGCGCCGCGAGTACTACAACAGCACGGAAGGCGTGTTGCGGGTGCAAGCGCTGGAGCAGGCGCTGCAGTCGGCCTTGCAGCTCCTGGCATCCAGCCGCAAGGGCGTGTTGGCAGGCAGCCGCACCCAGACGGATGTGCTGAACGCCTTGCAGCGCGAGGCCGAAGCCCGGCGCGACCTGGCGCAGGCGCGCTACCAGCTCCTGATTGCCCGCCAGAAACTGCGCACCTTGTGCGGTGTGGCACCCGAGCAAGCGATCGCCACGACCCAATCCCAGTTGCTGGTCACGCCACGCTAGGGGCACGGGCCTGCGCCCAGCCAGCCCAGCCCTTAAGTTGTGCGATCTGGTGCCGATTCCAGGGGTAGACCCTGCCCGACTCCCCGGCGACAAGCGCCCTGCTGCACCGATTACCCGCATGTTTTTTTTGCGTCCCGCCTTGGTATTCACCTCCGCTGACACAGCGCGGATGAGGCGCGCTGTGCCCGCCCGCTTCACCGGAGGGCCAGGTGCTCACTGACATCCTGCCGCCCTCGCTCAAAATCACCAGCCCCGGTTTGGGCGTGAATGGTGGAGCCATGAACGTGCCCTGGATTTGGATTTTTTCAGAACCCATTGTGTCGGGGTCGGGGAACTTCCAGGTGCGCGACAGCGTCGGCAATCTGGTTTCCACGATCTCGGTGAATGACGCCTCCAAGGTGACCGTCAGCAGCACCCAAATTGCCATCAACCAGATCGCTGGGCTGAAGTTTGGTACCGGCTACACGGTAAGTGCAGACTCTGGCGTAGTCCGTGACAGTGCCGGAAACCCCTGGGCGGGAGGTTCCAATATTTTGTCCTTCACCTACGGGTCTGCGGGCGGCAGCCTGCAAGGTGGGCTGGGCAATGACACCCTGATCGGTGGCGTGGGTAACGACACCCTGGATGGCGGTGCTGGCAACAACCTCTTGACTGGCGGTTTGGGCAACGACACCTTTGTTTTCAGGCCGGGCCACTTTAAGGCGGATGGTTTTGATACCAGCAACTACAGCTACACCTACACAGATGCGGGTGGCATAAAGAACGATTTTGACGTCGTCACCGACTTCAACACCCGAGCCAATGAGCAGGACATTTTCACCGTGCTGTCGGGCGGCCGGGTGGAAATTGTGCTGGCCCGTAACTGGGTTGCGGCCAGTGGTAACAGCAACGCCGGCTGGGTCAGCCTCTTGTCCAATGGGTATTCGGTGGACTTGCGCGCGGTCAAGAGTCCTGATACCGGCAGCAGCGGCATATACCGGATTGAAAGCGTGGGGGCGGCTACAACGCTGATCGGATCCAAGTTCTCTGATGTACTGATCAGCGGCTCGGGCACAGACACATTGCAAGGCGGTGTGGGCGATGACACCTATTTGCTCAATTCGCTGGACGATGTGGTTGTAGAAGCCGCAGGTCAGGGCACCGACACGATTCGAACCGCCTTGAACTACAGCCTGATCAATTTGATCAATGTGGAGAACCTGACCCTGACGGGTAGTGCGGCCGTCAGCGCCACCGGCAATTCGCTGGGCAATACCTTGACTGGCAACGACGCGTCGAATGTATTGAACGGTGGCGTGGGCGCTGACACCATGGTCGGTGGCCGTGGCAATGATGTGTTCTGGGTCGACAACGTGGGTGACGTAGTGATCGATTCCAGCGTGCTGGTGCGCGACACGGTCACGGGTCTGTGGGTCGAGGTCGGCGGCATCGACACCGTCAACAGTTCTATTTCTTATACCTTGGCGCAGTCCCTGGACAGTTTGAATCTCGTTGGGACCAAGGCGCTCACGGACAAGACGATCACCGGCACCAGCCACATTGAAAACCTGACCCTCACGGGCACCCAGGCCATCAACGGTACCGGTAATGCAGGCAACAACCTCATCATTGGCAACCTTGCCAACAATATTCTCATTGGAGCAGGTGGCCAGGACACTATTACCGGCGGCGCAGGCGCGGACACATTTTTGGCGGCGATGAATAGCGGCACTGTGCAGGTGACGGATCTGGGCAACGGTGTTGACATCTTGAATGTCGCAATACGTGCGACCATGAACGCGACTTTGTACGGCGCCTGGACGGCGACCTATGCCACGATGAACGCAGGCACCGTCAACCTTTACACCGCTGGCTATGCGGTGGATCTGAGCGCAGTAACCGGTGGTACCAACGGATTTTCTGTGACCAACAGCGGTGGTGCGACCACGTTGATCGGCTCCAAGTTTTCCGATACCCTGGCCGGCGGAATGGGGCTAGATTCCCTGATCGGGGGGATGGGTGACGACGTGTACGCATTCAACAACCCGGATAAAGCCGCCTCGGTAGTGGAAAACCTGAACGCCGGACGCGACACGATTCTGGGCGGCCTCAAGTCCTACACGCTCACAGCCAATGTTGAAAACTACGTCAATGATTTGAGCTGGAGCATCAATGGCGTGCTGCAAGCCGTCACCATTACCGGCAACACGGCAGACAACCTGATCAAGTCTGCGCCGCAATCCTGGGACAGCATCACCACGATCTTGGGTACGGTTAAAGCGGATAAATTGTCCAATGAGTACTTTTACGGCATGGGCGGCAATGACACCTTGATGGGTGGAGGCGGCAGTGATTCGCTGGACGGTGGTGTGGGTGCGGATCTGCTGGTGGGGGGCACCGGTGATGACAGCTATTGGGTGGATAACATCGCAGACCGTGTGGTGGAATTGGCTGACGAGGGCGTAGATACGGTATTCAGCGAGGTAACTTTCAACCTCACGAGCACACCCTACGTTGAAAAACTTTTCCTAACGGGCTACTCCTCATCGAGCGCAGTCGGAAATTCTTTGGGCAATGTGCTCAGAGGAAATTCGGGCAACAACGTGCTCGACGGCGGCGCAGGCAACGACACGATCTTCGGTGCCGGTGTGGCGAAAGACGAATGCTTCGCCGTCGCGGGCAATGACGTTGTGCGCGGCGGCGAGGGCATTGATTGGTTGGACTACAGTGAAGCCGTAAATCGCACAGATTTGGTTGCGGTGACAGCCAACCTGGCCACCGGCTCGGCCAGCACATGGTGCTACAAGACGGTTGCCAGACAAACCGTCCAAATTGTTGCTGGAATACCCAAATTGGTCACCAGCTATGAAACCAAGTGGATGCTGCAGACCGATCAGATTGACGGCATAGAAAATCTAAGGGGTAGCGCGTTTGCAGATATTCTGACCGGCGACGGTCCTGCGACCCGCGTCATCGCTGGGGTCAAAACAGTAATCACCGGTGACAACATACTGGACGGCGGTGCCGGTAATGACGTCCTGATCGGGGCCGCTGGTAACGACACCTTAATCGGTGGCCTCGGCAATGACACCTTGGACGGCGGTATCGGGATTGATTGCGCAGATTACGGTGCCGCTACAGCCGCTGTTGTAGTGAGTCTGCTCGACGGCACGGCGTCTGGGGGTGCCGGTAACGATAGCTTGCAGGGAATGGAATGCGTTCTGGGCAGCCGCTTTGCCGATACGCTCACCGGCGATAGCGGCAACAACACCCTGGACGGTGCCGCTGGTGCAGATACCCTGGTTGGGGGCCTTGGTGATGACACCTATGTGGTCGACAGCCTGGCTGACGTCGTCACCGAGGGCAGCGACGCGGGGACCGATTGGGTTCAATCGTCCGTCACCTACACCCTGGGGCTGAATGTTGAAATCCTCAGCCTAACAGGTAGCGCTGCAATCGACGGGACCGGCAACGCTCTGGCGAACAGTCTGGCTGGGAACAGTGGGGACAACATCCTGGACGGTGGCCTGGGCGCGGACACGATGGCTGGGGGGCTTGGTAATGACAGCTACGTGGTCGACAACGCGGGGGACCTTGTCAGCGAAAAAAGTCTGGAAGGTACGGACACGGTGCTGTCTTCGGTGACCTACACATTGGGTGCAAATCTGGAAAACCTCACGCTGACGGGAAGCACGGCGATCAACGGGACCGGCAACACATTGTCCAATGTGATCATGGGTAACGAGGGCGACAACATACTCAATGGCGGTGCTGGCAATGACACGGTGGCCGGCGGAGCCGGAGACGACAGCCTGGTGGGCGGTGATGGGCTTGATTGGGTTGATTACAGCGGTGCGTCGGGCGCAGTCTCGGTGAGTTTGGCGGCCGGGACAGCCAGTGGCGGCGACGGTCTGGATACTTTGCAGGGTTTTGAAAATCTTCGCGGTAGCGCATTTGCAGACAGCTTGGTGGGCGATACGGGAAACAATGTGCTGGATGGTGGGGACGGGGTGGACACCATGGCCGGGGGATTGGGCGACGACACCTATCTGGTCGATAGCAGTGCCGATGTCGTTACCGAACTGGTTGCACAGGGCCTGGACCTGGTGCAGGCTTTGGTGAGTTTTGCGCTCGCACCCAACACCGAGAATCTCACGTTGATGGGTAACGGGGCGATCAGCGGTACCGGCAATGCGCTTGCTAACGTGGTGACCGGGAACGCAGCAAACAACATTCTGGACGGCGGCGCAGGCAATGACACCCTGATCGGAGGCGCGGGGCAGGACCAGTTTGTTTTCAGTTCTGCCTTGAGCGCTTCAGGCAATGTCGATCTTGTTCGCGATTTCCAAGTACACACGGACAAGTTGGTGCTTAGCCAAGCGGTATTCGCGCGGTTTGCGGCGGCCACTGTGGGTCAAGCCCCTTCGGCGGCAAATTTTGTGACCGGTACTGCAGCCCTCGACGCGAACGATTACCTGATTTACAACAGCAGCACCGGCGTTCTGTCGTACGACGCCGATGGCAGCGGCACCGCGTCTGTTGCGGTTGCCTTTGCAAAAATCGAACTCAACGGCGTTCCCCCCACCGACTTGTCGGCTACGGATTTCATCGTCTCTGCTTGAGCCGCAGGCGCGCAGCGTCAAAATCCGCTTATGCGCATTCTCTTCATCCACCAGAATTTTCCAGGCCAGTTCAAGCACCTGGCACCGGCCTTGGCGCAGCGCGGGCATGCGGTGCGTGCGCTGGCCATGCGGGCCGATACCGGCTTGCCTGGGGTGGAGCACATCGTCTACGCACCCGCGCGCGCACCGTCAAAGAGCGTCCACCCCTGGTTACTCGATACCGAGGTGAAATTTGCCCGCGCCCAGGCGGTGATGGATGCCTGCCTGGCCATGCGGGCCCAGGGCTATAGCCCTGACGTGGTGATTGCCCATCCGGGTTGGGGCGAGAGTCTGTTCGTCAAGGCGGTGTGGCCGGGCGTACGCCTGGGCTTGTATGGCGAGTTGTTTTACCAGGCCGACGGTGCGGACATGGGCTTCGACCCGGAGTTCTCCGTCCCCGGCGTGCAGGATGTTTGCCGCATCCAGGGAAAGAACATCAACAACCTGATGCATGCCGAGCTGGCGGATGGCTGGTTGTCCCCCACCCGCTGGCAGGCCGATACCTTTCCGCCGCGCATCCGCGCGCAGATGACGGTGGCGCATGACGGCATCGATACGGCGCGCTTGGCACCGAACCCGAATGCGTTTGTGCTGCTGAACGGAAAGCGCAAGCTCTCCGTAGGCGACGAAGTGATTACGTTTGTGAACCGCAATCTGGAGCCTTATCGTGGCTACCACAGCTTTATGCGCGCCTTGCCTGTGCTGCAACAACTCCGGCCGCAAGCGCGGGTGGTGATTGTCGGTGCCGATGGTGTGAGTTACGGATCGGCAGCGCCGGGCGGCGCCACGTGGAAGAGCGTATTTTTGAATGAAGTGCGAGACCGCGTGGACCTGAGCCGCGTGCATTTTGTGGGCACGCTGCCGTATAAAGATTTTGTATCGCTGCTTCAGGTTTCCATGGTCCATGTGTATTTGACTTATCCCTTTGTGGTTTCCTGGAGCCTGCTGGAGGCCATGAGTCTGGGCTGTGCCGTAGTGGCCAGCGATGTGGCACCGGTGCGCGAGTTTGTTGCGCATGACGTGAATGGGCGTTTGACCTCATTTTTTGACCCGCAGGCATTGGCCAACGCGGTGGCCGCATTGTTGGAATCACCCCTGGACCGCGCTCGTTTGGGTACAGCTGCGCGCGCGTCGGTTCAAAACGGCTATGACCTGTGGCAGCATGGTTTACCGGCCCAAATCCAGTGGGTAGAAACTTTGCTGCTGTGAGGCCCGGGGTTTAAAAAGAGGTGTCCACGCGCTTGATCGCGGCGTGTGCAGGGGCGGTGCCAAAAAGACCGATAAGCCGGGAAATGCGATAAACCTAGGGTAATCACCCATAGATTGCGTCGTTTATTTCCCGAAACGCGGGCAAATAAACCCTTTTTTTCTGTGCTGTGGCGCATAATGTTTGTGCATTGCCGAAATATCGGCGTGCAGGTTTGCGGTGTTTGGTCAGTTTCGCGTCTGCGCTAAGTCATTCTTTGGTTTGTTGATTGCGGTTTTGGGCTCCATCGCTGTTTGAGTTATTTTCGAGGAGTCCCAGAATGGGCAACAAACTTTACGTGGGCAATCTGCCCTATTCATTCCGTGATGAGGATTTGCAACAGGCATTCGCAGCACACGGCAACGTCACCAGCGCAAAAGTCATGATGGAACGCGATACCGGTCGCTCCAAAGGTTTTGGCTTTGTGGAAATGGGAAGCGACGCCGAAGCGCAAACCGCCATCAACGAAATGAATGGTCAGCAATTCGGCGGTCGTGGCCTGGTGGTCAACGAAGCGCGGCCCATGGAGCCACGTCCTCCCCGTAGCGGCGGCTTCGGCGGTGGCGCAGGTGGTGGCGGCGGTTACGGCGGCGGTGGCCGCAGTGGCGGCGGCGGCTTTGGTGGTGGTGCCGGCGGCGGCGGCGGTTACGGCGGCGGTGGCCGTAGTGGCGGCGGCGGTGGCGGCGGTTACGGCGGTGGCCGTAGCAGCGGCGGCGGCTACTAAGCCCTCGGTCCAATCTGCATCCGGGGCGCGAACAGCAGCCCTTGGATAAAGAACCCGACGATACCGACCCTTCACCCGGGTCGGTATTTTTTTGCCCGTTCGCTTTTGTTTAGTGTCGAAAATGCCGCACGCCGGTGTACACCATGGCGATGCCCCGCTCATTGGCGGCGGCTACAACTTCGTCGTCACGCAGACTGCCACCTGGCTGGATGATGCATACCGCACCGGCGCCGACCACAGCGTCCAAACCATCGCGGAAGGGAAAAAAAGCATCGCTGGCAACTACGCTACCCGCAAGTGACAAGCCTGCATGCTGCGCCTTGATGCCGGCGATGCGTGCCGAGTCCAGCCGGCTCATCTGCCCGGCACCCACACCCAGCGTCTGGCCGTGCGCGCAAAACACAATTGCGTTGGACTTGACATATTTCGCCACCTTCCAGGCAAACAGCAGGTCATCCATCTGCGCCGCTGTGGGCTGCACGGTGGTGACGACCCGCAGGTCGCCCACGGTCAATTCGTGGTTGTCTGCGGTTTGCAGCAGCAAGCCCGAGCCGACCCGTTTGGCGTCTACTGCATTGAGCCCTTGCGCCCAGGCGCTGGCACCACCGGGCGGTAGCGCCACCTGCAATAGGCGCACATTGGCCTTGGCTTGGAATACAGACAGGGCCTCGGGGCTGAAGGCAGGCGCCAGCAAGACCTCCACGAACTGCTGGGCAATCTGCTGCGCAGCCGTGCCATCCACGGTGCAGTTAAAAGCAATGATGCCCCCGAAGGCCGAGGTGGGGTCGGTCTGCCAGGCTTTGTTGTAGGCATCCAAAGCGTTTGCGCCCAATGCCACGCCGCAGGGGTTGGCGTGCTTGACGATGACGCAGGTGGGCGTGGTGAAACTCTTGACGCATTCCCAGGCCGCGTCGGCGTCGGCGATGTTGTTGTAGCTGAGTTCTTTGCCCTGGAGTTGGGTGGCCGTGACCAAGGAGCCGGGGGCTGGATACAGATCGCGGTAGTACGCCGCCTGCTGGTGCGGGTTTTCGCCGTAGCGCAGGTCTTGTAGCTTCACAAAACGGCTGTTGCTTTGCGCCGGGAAGGCGGACTGGCTGCCGTCCTCGCGGATGCAGGACAGGTAGTCGCTGATGGCACCGTCGTACTGGCTGATGCGGTTGAACGCCGCCACTGCCAGCGCAAACAGGGTGCTGCGGCTGAGCTTGCCGCTGCTGCGCAATTCCGCAATCACCGCCGGGTACTGTGTCGCGTCGGTCAGCACCGCAACGTCTTGCCAGTTTTTGGCCGCGCTGCGCACCATGGCCGGGCCACCGATATCGATGTTTTCAATCGCTTCTTCCAGCGTGCAACCCGGCTTGGCGATGGTGGCTTCGAACGGGTACAGATTGACCACCAGCAGGTCGATCGTGTTGATCCCGTGTTCGGCCAATGCCTGCATGTGCGCGGGCAGATCGCGCCGGGCCAGCAAGCCGCCATGCACCTTGGGGTGCAGGGTTTTGACACGCCCGTCCAGCATCTCTGGAAAACCCGTCATGTCGGCCACTTCGGTGACCGCCAGGCCCTGGTCTGCGAGCAGTTTGGCCGTACCCCCGGTGGAGAGCAGCTGCACGCCGAGCGCGGCCAGTGCCTGCGCCAGTTCAAGTACGCCGCTTTTGTCCGAGACCGAAATCAGGGCCCGCAAAGTGTGGAGGGAGGGTGGGTGTGGGTTCATGGTGCGGAGGATTTCAGCAGGCCGTGTTCGGCGAGTTTTTTGCGCAGGGTGTTGCGGTTCAGGCCAAGCCAGTCCGCCGCTTTGGACTGGTTGTGACCGGCTTGCGCCATCACCACTTCTAGAAGCGGTTTTTCGACGGCGCGGATCATCATGTCGTAAACCCCCGCCGGCGGTGTGCCGTCCAGATGTTTGAAGTAGTCCTGCATATTGCGGCGTACCGATTCTTCGATGCTGCTCATACCATTTCCCCCGTGTGTATTCTTTCTGTCGCCGCGGGCGCGGGGGCTGCTGTGTGCGTTGGAATGCGATCCATCTGCCCGCCCAACACGTCAAAAAACTGCTCCACTGCGGCGACCTGCGTGGTGCTGTCCTCCAGCGCCAGCATGCTGCGCCGAAACGCCTCGCCGCCAGGCAGTGCGTGCACATACCAGGCGATGTGTTTGCGCGCCGAGCGCACCCCGGTGTATTCGCCATACAAGCTGTAGTGGTCGTGCAGATGTTCCACCAGCAGTCGCCGCACTTCTTCCACGAGCGGCGGCGCCAGATGCGTACCGGTCGCCAGGTAGTGGTTGATTTCACGGAACAGCCAGGGCCGGCCCTGCGCCGCCCGTCCCACCATCACCGCGTCTGCGCCGGTATAGCGCAGCACGGCAGCGGCTTTCTCTGGTGTGTCGATATCGCCATTGGCCACCACCGGGATGCGCAGCGCGGACTTGACCGCGCGCACCGTGTCGTATTCGGCCTGTCCCTTGTACCCTTGGTCCCGGGTGCGGCCATGTACCGTCACCATGGCCACACCGGCCTGTTCGGCCGCCAGCGCGATGGCGAGCGCATTTTTCCCATGGGCACTCCAGCCGGTACGCATCTTCAGCGTGACCGGCACACCGTGCGGCGCACAGGCCTGCACCACCGCGTGGACGATCTCAATGGCCAGCGGCTCGTCCTGCATCAGCGCCGAACCGGCCCAGCGTTTACAGACTTTTTTGGCCGGGCAGCCCATATTGATGTCGATGATTTGTGCCCCACGGGCGATGTTGTAGCTGGCCGCCTGCGCCATCATGTCGGCATCGGTGCCGGCAATCTGTACGGCGATGGGGCCGGGTTCGCCGGCGTGGTTGGCGCGCCGCGAGGTTTTGAGTGAATCCCACAAATCCTTGCGCGAGGTCACCATTTCGCTGACCGCGTAGGCCGCGCCCAGGCGCTTGCAGAGTTGGCGGAATGGCCTATCCGTCACACCCGCCATGGGCGCGACAAATACGCGGTTCGCCAAGGTGTACGGGCCAATCTGCATAAGTGGGACTCTGGAGAGGGGAGGGTGGGGAGTGCTGAAAAACTAGGCACATTGTAGGCCTGCCCAGGATTTTTCATAGAGCGAAAACGCCATGCATCGCAAGCCAGTCCGGTTACTGGCAGCGCATGTCAGATTGATAGCGTTAGGCAGGGCGCAAACGCGGTCTGTTCGTTTTTACGGGCATAGCCCAGCGGGTTAGCCACCACCCGGCAGCCGTGGTGCAGATAGTCACTGGGCGCGTGCAAATGCCCGTGCAACCAGAGCGCAGCATGGGGCAGCAACGCGTCAAGCGCGTTGCAAAAACCCGAGGTTCCCGGCACCAAGCCATAGCGCGGGTCGGCGCTGCGCAGGCTGGGTGCGAAGTGGGTCACCACCACTGTGGTTCCCGCAAACGGCGTGGCCAGGGCATCACGCAACCATGCCTGACAGAGCAGCGCCTGTTCCCGCACCGCTTCGGCCAGAAAGGCCTCGTCGTGCCGGGTAGTCTGGGTTTTCTTCAGGTAGAAGTTGGCGGCGCGGAATGCTTTGTCGCGCGCTTGGAGTTGCGTGGTGAGCGGGGCTTTGGCGTCCACCAGCGCGTCGAAGTCGGTCCACAGCGTCGTGCCGATGAAGCGCAAGGGCAGTCCGTTTGCATCCTGTCCCAGCGGGTGCCAGACCGCGCGCTCCAGCCAGACCAACCCTAAGCGTTCGCAGGTCGCGCGCAGCCGCACATGGGCCGCGTCAAAGTCCATCGCGTCGTATTCATGGTTGCCGGGCACGAACAAGACCGGTGTGGGCCAGCCATGCCGGGGGGAAAAGCGGCGCAGCCCGAAGTCAGGGTCCTGCGCCAGCGCCGAGCCCGCTTGGTAGGAACCAATGTCACCCGCCAACACCAGCAGGTCGGCGCCAGGGGCCGGCTGGGGTTCAAAGTGGGGATGTGCCTCCAGATGCAAATCGGAGTACAGCTGGATCTTCATGTCCCGAGCATGCCATGTCCGTACGCTAGGCCTGGCGCGCGGGCAGGCTGCGCAGGGTTACCATGCAGCCTTGTCCGCCGGACCCGCGCGGCACTCTCCACCCACCCCCATGAATTTCAAAGAAACCGAAGACGACAGCGAGCACGACGACATTCCCCCTGCCGTGCGGGCGCAGGCCGCTTCCCGCAGCACCTGGGTCAGCGTGGCCGTCAACCTGGCTCTGTCTGTCACGCAGATTGCCGTTGGGATGTGGGCCAAGTCCCAGGGCCTGGTGGCCGATGGCGTGCATTCGCTCTCCGATCTGGTGGCGGACTTTGTGGTGCTGGCTGCCGCCCGCGAGAGCCGCAAAGATGCGGATGAAGACCACCCCTATGGCCACCAACGTTTTGAGAACGCCGCGTCCTTGGCATTGGGTGCCTTGCTACTGGCGGTGGGTGCGGGCATGGTCTGGCAGGCCTTGCTCAAGCTGGAGCAGCCGGAAACCATCGCGACCGCACACGCTGTGGCGCTGTGGGTCGCGGCGGCGGCTTTGGTCGCCAAAGAGCTCTTGTTCCGCTACATGTTGGGCGTGGCAAAGCGCGTCAAATCCAGCATGCTGGTGGCCAATGCCTGGCATGCACGTTCGGATGCCGCCTCCAGTCTGGTGGTGGCCTTGGGGCTGATTGGCAATTTGGCCGGCTATCCCTTGATGGACCCCATTGCCGCATTGATTGTTGGCCTGATGGTCGGGCGCATGGGTTGGAGTTTTGGCTGGGACGCATTGCATGACCTGATGGACCGCGCGATTGACGAGTCCGAGGTTCAGGCCATCCGCCAAACCTTGCTGGATACGCCGGGCGTCATGGGCGTGCACGATGTGCGCACGCGCAAGATGGGCGATATGGTGGTGGCCGACGCCCATATTGAGGTCGACGCGCAACTCAGCGTGGAGCAAGGCCACAACATCGCTGTGGCTGCGCGGCGCGCCGTCATGCAACGCCACCGTGTGCTCAATCTGATGACCCACGTAGACCCGGCGCATCGGCCGGATTTGGATCACCTACAAGCAGGAGCCGAGCCGCTCAAAGGCTGAGCGTATTTCAGTGCTGCGCCGGCGCGTGGCTCTGGTTCAGAATTTTGTCGGTGTAGGCAATCGCCAGCGCGCTGAGCAAAAACGTGATGTGGATCAGGGTTTGCCACATCAGCACTTTTTCGTCGTAATTGGCCGCGTTAATAAAGCTCTTGAGCAGGTGGATGGAGCTGATGCCGATGATGGCCGTGCCCAGTTTCACCTTGAGCACCGAGGCGTTCACGTGATCTAGCCACTCCGGCTGATCCGGATGTCCGTCCAAATGGAGCCGGCTGACGAAAGTCTCATAGCCGCCCACAATGACCATGATGAGCAGGTTGGAGATCATCACTACATCAATCAGCGCCAGCACCACCAGCATGATCAGCGTCTCATTGAGAGACGTGATCTGGTAGTCGCTGCGGTAGCCGATGGCGGTGACGAGCTGCTGCAGCGCGGTCTGGTTGCCAAAAGCGGCCTCCAGCAGGTGCAGCAACTCGACCCAGAAGTGGTAGACATAGACCGCCTGGGCCGCGATCAGCCCCAGGTACAGCGGCATTTGCAACCAGCGGCTGGCAAAAATCAGCCGGGGCAGCGGGCGCAACGGTGTGTTCGGTGTGTTCGGTGGACGCGAAGCCATATCAACCCTCCCTGGGCTGTTTTATGCGGAGATGACGCGCACCATTTCCAGGCACTTGTTGGAGTAACCCCATTCGTTGTCGTACCAGCTCACGATCTTGATGAAGGTGCCATCCAGCGCGATGCTGGCGTCGGCATCAAAAATCGAAGTGCGGGGGTCGCCCCGGAAATCGGTGGCCACAACTTTGTCTTCGGTGTAGCCCAGCACGCCCTTGAGTGCGCCCTGGCTTTGGGCCTTCATTTCCGCGCAAATCTCTGCCATGGTTGCTTCGGTGTTGAGTTCGCAGGTCAGGTCGACCACCGACACGTCACTGGTGGGCACGCGGAACGACATGCCGGTGAGCTTTTTGTTCAGCGCCGGAATCACCACACCCACCGCCTTGGCCGCGCCCGTGCTGGAGGGAATGATGTTCTCCAGAATGCCGCGCCCACCGCGCCAGTCTTTGTTGCTCGGGCCGTCCACGGTTTTTTGGGTCGCGGTTGCCGCGTGCACGGTGGTCATCAGGCCGCGCTTGATGCCCCATTTGTTGTTCAGCACCATGGCCACCGGGGCCAGGCAGTTGGTGGTACAGGAGGCGTTCGAGACAATGGTTTGCCCCGCGTACGTCGCGTGGTTCACGCCAAATACAAACATGGGTGTGTCGTCTTTGCTCGGGGCCGAGAGCAGCACTTTTTTCGCACCGGCAGCCAGGTGTTTTTCCGCGCTGGTTTTGTCCAGAAACAGGCCAGTAGATTCGATCACCACATCGGCACCGACCGCGCCCCATTTCAGGTTAGCCGGGTCACGCTCTTGGGTCAGGCGGATGGTTTTGCCATTCACAAGCAGCGCACCGTCCTGCACCGATACCGCGCCCTGGAAGCGCCCGTGCACGCTGTCGTACTGCAGCATATAAGCCAGGTAATCGGGCTCGAGCAAGTCGTTGATGCCGACGATCTCGATGTCCGAAAAGTTCTGCACCGCGGCGCGAAACACCATGCGCCCTATGCGCCCGAATCCGTTGATGCCGATTTTGATGGTCATGAAATCAATACTCCTTAAAAATTATTTTTTCAGCGCGGCCTGCACGGTGTCGGCCACGTTTTCGGGCGTGAAGCCGAAGTGCTGGAACAGCACTGGCGCGGGTGCGGACTCGCCGTAGGTGTCTATGCCCACCACCGCCGCGCAGCCGTATTTCCACCAGCCGCCGCTGCAGCCCATTTCCACCGCCACGCGGGGTAGGCCTTTGGGCAGCACGCTTTCTTTGTACTCAGCGCTTTGCAAATCGAATGTGGTGGTGCTGGGCATGGAGACCACGCGCGCAGCAATCTTGCGCTGCGCCAGCAGTTTTTGCGCCGCCAGGGCGAGCTGCACCTCGGAGCCGGTGGCGATCAGCACAGCCTGCGTCTTGCGCTTCATGCCGACATCCGCCGGTTCGGACAGCACGTATGCGCCTTTGCTGATCGCGTCCAAACCGCAGGCTGCAGGCGCTGCAGTGGATTCGTTTTTGGCAGCGTAGGCAATGTTTTGGCGGCTCAGCAGCAGCGCGGTCGGTTTGGTGTTGTTGCGCAAGGCCACCGTCCAGGCCACGGCGGTTTCGGCGCTGTCGCCCGGACGCCAGACGTCCAGGTTAGGAATCAGGCGCAGCGAGGCAGCGTGCTCAATGGACTGGTGGGTCGGCCCGTCTTCACCCAGGCCGATGCTGTCGTGCGTGAATACATGCACCACGCGCAGCTTCATCAGCGCGGCCATGCGGATGGCGTTGCGGCTGTAGTCGCTGAAGGTGAGGAAGGTGCCGCCATAGGGGATAAAGCCGCCGTGCAGCGCCACGCCATTCATGATGGCGGCCATGCCGAATTCACGCACGCCGTAGTTGATGTGGCGCCCACCCACCATGTGCCCCTGCGCATCGGCGCTTTGCACTACCTCGCCTGCTGTGTCCATGCGCAGCGCCGGAGTCGATGGCGTGTTGGTCAGGTTAGAGCCGGTCAAATCGGCCGAGCCGCCTAGCATCTCGGGCAGGCCGGCGGTGAAATGTTCCAGCGCAATTTGCGAGGCTTTGCGCGAGGCCACCGTATCCCGCTTGGTATCCGCAGCCACGACGGCGTTGACTGCGGTTTGCACAAAGTTTTTCGGCAACTCGCCTTTCATGCGGCGTTGCAGCTCTTTGGCCAGCGCCGGGTGCGCAGCCTTGTAGGCGGCAAAGCGCTGGTTCCAGGATTTCTCGCGTTCGCGCCCGGCGGCCTTGGCGTCCCACGCGGCGTAGACGTCTTTGGGAATGACAAAGGGTGCGTGCGGCCAGCCCAGGGCTTCGCGGGTGAGTTTGATCTCTTCCGCGCCGAGGGGTTCGCCATGGGCTTTGGATGTGTTGGCACGGTTGGGGCTGCCTTTGCCGATCGCTGTTTTGCAGATGATCAGCGTGGGCATGTCTGTGCTGGCCTTGGCGCGGGCAATGGCGGCGGACACGGCAGCGGCGTCATGCCCGTCCACCGCGTCGATCACGTTCCAGCCATAGGCCATGAAGCGCTGCGCCGTGTTGTCGATGAACCAGGGGGCCACTTTGCCGTCGATGGAGATGCCGTTGTCGTCGTACAGCGCAATCAGTTTGCCCAGCTTCCAGGCACCGGCCAGCGCGCAGGCTTCGTGGCTGATGCCTTCCATCATGCAGCCGTCACCCAGGAATGCGTAGGTGTGGTGGTCAATGATGGTGTGGCCTGCGCGGTTGAATTCCTTGGCCAGCAGCTTTTCGGCCAAGGCCATGCCCACGGCGTTGCTGATGCCCTGGCCCAGCGGGCCGGTGGTGGTTTCCACGCCGGGTGTTACGCCCACTTCGGGGTGGCCTGCGGTCTTGCTGTGCAACTGGCGGAAGTTCTTCAGCTCGGCCATGGGCAGCTTGTAGCCGGTGAGGTGCAGGAGCGCATAAATCAGCATGGATCCGTGGCCGTTGGAGAGCACAAAGCGGTCCCGGTTGATCCAGTGCGGGTTGCCTGGGTTGTGCTGCAAATGCCCGCACCACAAAGCGACAGCCATATCTGCCATGCCCATTGGTGCGCCCGGGTGGCCGGAGTTGGCGGCTTGCACGGCATCCATGGCCAGCGCGCGAATGGCATTGGCCATGGTGTGGGATTTTTGAAGTGAAGTCATAGACGGCCTGATCAAAGCGCAAATGAACCGCAAGCCAGACGGCAGGGCGGGCGGGATGGGTGGACGATTTTATCGGGGATGGTATGGACCATCCGATTTCGCGCATGATGCGTGTTTTTTACGCGGCGGCCTTGCCCTAAGTCATCCTATGAGCCTGTTATTCAGTCCTTTTCATCTGCCCTCACCGCGTGGCGGCTTGCCATTGGCCAACCGGATCACGGTGGCGCCCATGTGCCAGTACGCGGCAGCCGATGGTTGCGCCACCGATTGGCATTTGATGCACTGGGGCAATTTGCTCAACAGCGGCGCGGCCATGTTCACCATCGAGGCCACTGCGGTGTTGCCCGAAGGGCGTATCACCCCGGAGTGCTTGGGCCTGTGGGACGCGACGACCGAAGCGGCTTTGGCCGACACCTTGCGCCGTGCCCGCACATTGGCGCCGCCGGTCGCGGTATGCATTCAACTGGCGCACGCCGGGCGCAAGGCATCCAGCGATGTGCCTTGGCGTGGTGGCCAGTTGCTGGCCACAGATGCGCGGGGCTGGTTGCCCTATGGCCCCTCCGCCCTGCCGCAACTACCTGCGGAGGCCCCGCCTGTAGAAATGGATGCGGCCCATCTGCTGCGCGTGCGTGAGGCCTTTGTTGCCGCTGCGCACCGTGCCGATGCCATGGGCGTGGATGCCATCGAAATCCACAGCGCCCATGGCTATTTGTTGCATGAATTTTTATCGCCCATTGCCAACCAGCGCAGCGATGCCTACGGCGGCAGTCTGGACAACCGGATGCGCTTTCCCCTGGAAGTTTTCGCGGCCGTGCGCGCAGCCTTTCGCGGTGTGCTGGGCATTCGCATATCCGGCACGGACTGGGTGGACGGCGGTTGGGACATCGCGCAGTGCGCCGTCTTCGGTCAGCGGCTCAAGGAGCTGGGGTGCGACTTCATCCACATGTCTTCGGGCGGCGTGTCTCCGCAGCAAAAAATCCCGCTTGCGCCCGGCTACCAGGTGCCGCTGGCGCGGTCCATGCGGCAGGCCACTGATCTGCCCACGATCGCGGTCGGTTTGATCACGGAGCCCGCGCAGGCCGAGGCGATTTTGCAAGCCGGTGACGCCGATCTGGTGGCGCTGGCCCGGGGCTTTTTGTACAACCCGCGCTGGGCCTGGCAGGCTGCGGTGGAACTGGGCGGGCAGGTGCAGGCCAACCCGGCATATTGGCGTTGTTTGCCCCGGCAGGGACAGCAGGCCTTTGGCTCCGTCACCATCGGCGGTCGATAAGGCACAAGCATGGACAGCGCACAGGCCCAGGTGCTGCTGCTGGCAGCCGGTCGCGGGGAGCGCATGCGCCCGCTGACCGACCACACGCCCAAGCCTTTGCTGCCCGTGCAGGGCAAGCCCCTGCTGCAATGGCATCTTGAAGCGGTGCAGCGCGCCGGTTTTCGCAAGGTGCTGATCAATACGGCCTGGCTGGAGGAACAGTTTGCCCACACCCCGGGCGCGCTTTTTGATGCCCCGCCGCTGCCGCCGGTGGCGATTGCTTATTCGCTGGAGTGGCACGACTTCGGCGCGGCCCTGGAAACTGCCGGCGGCATTGTCCGTGCGCTGCCTCTGCTGGCGCCGGTGTTTTGGGTGGCTGCGGGCGATGTGTACGCGCCGGAATTTGCATTCTCCCCGGACGACTTTGCGCGTTTTGCCGCCAGCCCCGCCCTCGCCCACATCTGGCTGGTGCCCAACCCGCCCCACAACCCGGGCGGTGATTTCGGCTTGTCGGACACAGGCTATGCGCGCAATCTGCCCCCGCACGACCGCGCGCCGCGCTACACCTTCAGCACCATCGCGCTGTACAAGCAGGCCTTCTTTGCCGACTGCGGCATTCCGCCCGGGAATCCGGCGGGTGTCAAAGCCCCGCTGGCCCCGCTCTTGCGCCGTGGCATGGACAATGGCGCAGTCACCGCCACGCTGTATGCGGGCACCTGGGTCGATGTGGGTACGCCGGCCCGACTGGCTGAACTGAATTCCGGAGATTCCTCTTTATGAACACGATGACCGACCCCCTGGTGCGCATCGCGCCCGACTACGCAGCCCGCCGTGCCGCCCTGGCACGCCACATCGGCCCCAAAGGCGTGGCCATCATCCCCACCGCGCCCGAGCAGCAGCGCAATCGCGATGCCGACTTTTTATACCGCGCGGACAGCTACTTTTTTTACCTCTGCGGCTTTGCTGAACCGCACAGCTGCTTGGTGCTGCATGGCGATGGCCGCAGCACCTTGTTGTGCCGGCCCAAAGACCTGGAGCGCGAAATCTGGGACGGCTACCGCCTGGGCCCCCAGGCCGCACCGCAGGAACTCGGTGTCACGGATGCGCACCCCGTCACCGAACTGGATAAGCGCATGCCCGCCTTGCTGGATGGGTGTGACGCGGTGTGGTTTCCGTTTGCCACCCACAAGGGGCTGGAGACGCAGGTCGCAGGCTGGATGCAACCCCTGCGCGACCGGGTGCGCTACGGCGCGCTCTGCCCGACCCAGTTGCGCGATCTGTGCGAGCCGCTGGACGAAATGCGGCTGGTCAAGGACGCCAGCGAGCAAGAGACCATGCGCCGGGCTGCGCGCATCAGCGCGGGTGGCCACATCCGCGCCATGCAGCTGAGCGCGCGCATGCTGCGCGCCGGGCAGGATGTGCGCGAATACCACCTGGATGCCGAGTTGTTGCACGAGTTCCGCCGCCACGGCTCGCAGTGCCCGGCTTACGGCTCCATCGTCGCCGCCGGCGCCAATGCCTGCGTGCTGCATTACCGGGCGGATGCCGGTGCGGTGCGCGACGGCGAGTTGGTGCTGATCGACGCGGGTTGCGAGCTCGACGGCTATGCCTCGGACATCACCCGTACCTTTCCGGCCAATGGCCGCTTCAGCGGGCCGCAGCGCGCGCTCTACGAACTGGTGCTGGCATCCCAAGAGGCGGCGGTGAACGCCACCCGCGCGGGGGCGCGCTTCACCGACCCGCACGACGCCACCGTCAAGGTGCTGGCCCAGGGCATGTTGGATGTGGGTTTGCTCGACGCCAATGTGGTCGGCACCGTCGACGACGTGATTGAAAAGCGCGCGTACTTTCCGTTTTACATGCACCGCACCGGCCACTGGCTGGGCATGGATGTGCATGACTGCGGCGCCTATACCGAGCCTTCCGAGATCGGCCAGACCAGCGTTCGCCGCGACGCGCTGACCGGGCAGGACATCGTCAGCCGCCCGGCCCGCATCTTGCGCCCTGGCATGGTGCTGACCATAGAGCCTGGCATTTACGTGCGCGCCGCACCAGGGGTGCCGGAGCACTTCCACGGCATTGGCATCCGTATCGAGGACGACGCCATCGTCACCGAAAGCGCTTGCGAGCTGATCAGCCGTGGCGTGCCGGTGGAGCCCGACGCGATTGAGGCGCTGATGCGTGCGTAGTTCGGTTGGT
>CANFHZ010000016.1 GCA_947446885.1 Comamonadaceae bacterium | reverse complement strand
GTCGGGCGCACATCGCCCTGGTAGAAGCTGCTGTAATGCTGCATCAGGTGCTGCCCGTGCGCGGCGTCCTGGTCAGCGCGCAGGACCGCGCTGCTGAAGCCGCAGCGCTGCATTTGCGTGAGCTGGTCAATCAGCACGTCACCAACGGCGCGGATGTCGCCCGTAAAGCCGCGCCGGCGCAAGATCACGGCCTGGCTGAAAGCGCGGCCATCGCTGAATTTGGGGAAGTGCAGGGTGATGCCGTCAATGGCATCGATCTCGGCGGAATGGGCGTCCGCGTCGTTGCCCAGGGTCAGCCAATGCGCCTCGCCCAAGGGGGTGTCGGCGCTCAGGATGTGGAATGCAGGATTCATGGAGTCGCTCATACGGTGGCCGCGCGGGCGGTGGCCTGGCGCGCGGCATTGGCTGCGGTTTTAAAGGGCTCCATACCGACGCGCTCCAGCGTGCGGGCAAAGTGCTCGCCGCTGGTACGCTGGTCTTTGTAGACATCTAAGACCGCTTCGATTACATCCACCACCTCGGCAGCCGCAAACGAGGGCCCGACTACTTTGCCGGGTTTGGCCACGCCGCTCAAGGCCGAGCCGTCCGAGCCGCCCAGGGTCACCTGGTACCACTCCTGGCCGTCTTTGTCCACGCCCAAAATGCCGATATGGCCGCTGTGGTGGTGGCCGCAGGAGTTGATGCAGCCGCTGATGTGCAGGTCAATATCCCCCAGGTCAAACAGCTCATCCAGGTCCTGGTAGCGCGCGGTGATGGCCGCAGCAATCGGCAGCGAGCGGGCATTGGCCAGGGCGCAGTAGTCGCCGCCGGGGCAGGCAATCATGTCGCTGAGCAAATGGATATTGGCCCGCGCCAGCCCGGCTGCGCTGGCGGCTTTCCACAGCGCGAAGAGCTGGTCCACCCGCACCCAGGGCAGCACCAGATTCTGGTCGTGGTTGACGCGCACTTCGCCCGCACTGAAGGTGTCAGCCAGATCGGCCGCGGTCTGCAATTGATGGGCCGTGGCGTCGCCCGGGGCTTGGCCCAGGCGTTTGAAAGAGAGGGTGGCCACCCGCAAGCCGGGGTTTTGGTGGCTGGTCACGTTTTGCTGCAACCAGCGGGCAAAGCCCTTGTCCTCGCGTGCCTGTCCCAGCAAACTTTGCTCCGCCACGCGCTGCACCGCCTCCGGCACCAGGTCAACCGGCGGGGCTACAAAGCAGGCGCGCACCCGGTCAAGTTCGGTCTGCGGAATGGTGTGCTGGGCGCCTGCGGCCAGGATGCGCTGGTATTCGGCCTCCACTTCGTCGATATAGCGCTGGCCCTCGGCTTTGACCAGAATCTTGATCCGGGCCTTGTACATGTTGTCGCGCCTGCCCCAGGCGTTGTAGACCCGAACCACCGCTTCAAGGTAGTTGATGATCTGATCCCAGGGCAAAAAGGCGCGGATTTCCGTGCCGATGACAGGCGTGCGGCCCATGCCGCCGCCCACGAAAACCTGAAAACCGACCTCGCCCTGTGCATTAGAAAGAACACGTAAACCCACGTCGTGCCACAAAATTGCCGCCCGGTCTTCGACCGCGCCGGTGATGGCGATCTTGAATTTGCGCGGCAGGTAGGCGAACTCGGGGTGCAGCGTGCTCCACTGGCGCAGCACTTCGGCGTAGGGGCGCGGGTCGACCACTTCGTCCACCGCAATTCCAGCGCGCTCGTCGCTGGTGATGTTGCGTATGCAGTTGCCGCTGGTCTGGATGCCGTGCAGGTTCACGCTGGCCAGCAGGTCCATCACGTCGGCGCTATCCTCCAACTTGATCCAGTTGAACTGCACGTTCTGGCGCGTGGTGAAGTGGCCGTATTGGGTGGTCAGGCGCGGCGCGGGTTCGCTCCCCGCCTGCTGGTCGATTTTGTCCTGGGTTTTCTGGGCCTGTGCCAGCAGCGTGGGGGCTGGGCGGTCGTAGTCGCGGGCGATGGTGGCTAGCACCCGCAGCTGCGCGCTATTGAGTTCGCCGTAAGGCACCGCCACCCGGAGCATGGGCGCATAGCGCTGGATGTACCAGCCGTTTTGCAGCCGCAGGGGACGGAATTCATCGTCGCCCAACTTTCCTGCCAAATTGCGCTCCAGTTGGTCCCGGTACTGGGCCGCGCGGGCGCGTATAAATTGCTGGTCAAAAGCCGTGTAGTGGTACATCCAAAATCCCAAAGTCGTGAAGTAGCGGGCCGTTGTTCGCAGTGCAAGCGGCGGCCAAGGGCCGAGCTTATTCGAGCGTAACGGCTGACTCTGTATTTGCTTATGCCGAATTTCGTATGTAGGGCAGGCGGCGCTGGCTGTCGATATGGCGGCTCAGATTGCGCGCCAGGGGCCAAGGTTCGCCGCTGATTTGCGAGGCCAGCAGTTCTGCACACACACCCGCCCAGGCCATGCCACGCGCGCCCATCCCGGCGCTGATCCACAACGAAGCATCTGGTGCAGCCAAGAGCGGCCCGACCAGGGGCATCCGGTCGTGGCTGACACAGCGCTGGCCCTGCCAGTGCGCCAGTGCGCCGGGGAGTTTGTGGGCCGCTTCAGCCAGCCACGCAGCATGCATATCCGGCGCCAGTGCCCGCATGCGCAGCAGGTTGGCCGCGTGGGCCTGGTCGATGGGTATGGGCTGAGCCGAAAAATCCGCTCCGACCAACCAGCGCCGGGCTTGGGCCTCTGTTGCGCCTGAGAGCGAGGGAATCAAACTGCCCGCGCCATTGACAGGGGCAGTGGGCAAGGCGATCGAACTGTTTGCCGAGCCCATGCTGACCGTGCCGTAGGCGGCGTGCAGCGCCGACAGGGCATTGGCTGCGCGCGGGTCTATCTCCAGCGGTGACAGTAGTTGCTTACTGCCCAGCGCGCCCGCAAGCACCACTACCTCAGCCCGGGCCAGCAGCGTGCCGTCTGCGCCATCGAGTTGCCAGACCGCCTCTTGTCGGGAGATGCGTGCCACACGAGAGCCACCGCGAAACTGAATATGCGGATGCGTCAGCCAGGCGCGTACCAAGGCATCGGGCCGCAGCCACAGCCCATCGCTCTGCCACACCTGCGCACCCGAATCCAGCACACGGGTGACACCGCTGGCTTCCCAATCTAGCCCCCGGCGCAGCCGACCCCGGGCGCTGAGTGCATGCAAGGTTTGCAGCATGTAGCGCAGGCCGTGCCGGCTGAGACGCGAGGTGGCGTTGTCGTCCGCGCTGGGCAGCGGCGCGACCAGGGCCGCGGGCACGCCGGAGCCGCCCTGTGCGGGCTGCGGGTGCGTATCCAGCACCGTCACGGTCCAGCCCCTGCGCGCCATTGCGTCGGCGAGTGCGGCACCACTCACGCCTGCACCCACGATGGCGCAGCGGGCCGGTGTGACCCAGGCGGTGCGCCGAACGTGGCGGGTGCGGCGGACCGCCCACGGGGGTATGAACGCAAGCTGGACCTCGCTGACGGACGGGGCGGCAGATGGCCCATATGGGGTCGGTTCGTCCCGGTCAATGACGACGAATCCGGCTGCTTGCCAGTCCCCCAGCGCGGCCCAGTTTGCGGTGGTGTGCACGATTGCGCCGCGCTGGCACAGACCGGCAAGCGTCTTGGTGCCCAAGTTCGGGGAGGGGGAGGAGATCGGGTGAAACCACCAGACCTCGTCGGGCTGGATGTGCAACTGCTCCAGCACCTCGGCGCTCTCACCCGCGCACAGCGTCAGACGCAGGCGGGCGTTCTCCATGTTCCAGCGGTGAAAGTCGCCTGCAGGCGCTAAACGCACAGGAGGGTTGTCCCGGAGGATTAACGGGCCGCTGCGGCTGTCCCAACCGGTCGGCACCACGGCCACGTAATGCAGCCACGCGTTGGCGCCGGACGGGTTGGAAACCCGCCGTGCCTCGATCAGTGCCCTTAGCCGCGCGCCGTCACCGAACGCGGTGTCCAAGACCGTCCGGGCCGCTGTGCCGGACATGGGTGGGCGGTTCAGGCGCTGGGGGGAACGTAGCCCTGCGCGGCGTCGGCACCATCGCCGAAGAAGTGGTTTTCCATCTGCCGCGCCAGGTACTGGCGGGCCCGCAAGTCCGCCAGGTTCAGGCGGTTTTCATTGACCAGCATGGTCTGGTGCTTGAGCCAGGCGGCCCAGGCTTCTTTGCTGACGCTTTGCCAGATGCGTTTACCCAGCTCGCCGGGGTAGGGCGGGAAGTCCAGCCCCTCCGCCTCGGTGCCAAGTTTGATGCATTGAACAGTGCGTGCCATAAGTCTTTACCTCGTGATAACCAGTGCTGCTGATAATAGCGCCAGCGTTGCGCAGCACGCTGCCGACGCATCTTTCAAAGGATATTCCCGTGGATCTTGTTTTCGCTCTATGCAATAACGCGCCGCGCCGTGTGTTGCTGGCTTGTGTGGCGGCGGTGGCCGGTTTGCTGCTCTACGGCTTGTATTTGCAAGAACTTGTCGGTCTGGTTCCGTGCCCCATGTGCATCGTGCAGCGCTACGCCATGGTGCTGCTGGCGGCATGCGCCGCCTTGGGCGCTGCTTCCAGAAAACGCGGGGCGCACCTGGCTGCGGGCTTGGGCGTGGTGCTATTCGCAGCAGGTGGCGCGTTTGTGGCGGCGCGCCAAAGCTGGTTGCAGTGGTACCCGCCCGAGGTCGCCAGCTGCGGACGCGACTTTTACGGCATGGTCGAGAACTTCCCGCTGCAGCGGGCCATTCCCATGATTTTTCGCGGCAGTGGCGACTGCACCAAGGTCGATTGGACCTTGCTCGGCGGTTCGGTAGCGAACTGGTCATTTCTGGCCTTTTGCGCTTTGGCCATAGCGGCGCTGGTTTTTGTACTGGCGCGGTGGCGCAGCCTGCCCCAATCAGCCGACCCGCAGGTCTGAATCAGCCCAACTTCTTCACCAGCACCAAACTCTTGCGGTCCCAGTTGTATTTGCGCTTGCGGGCCTCGGGCAGCCAGTCGGGGTCGGCCTGGATGAAGCCGCGTTTGATGAACCAATGGCTGGTGCGGGTGCTGAGCACAAAAATACTGTCCAGCCCGGCGGCGCGCGCCCGTTGTTCTATGCGCTTGAGTACCCGTTCGCCATCACCCTGGCCCTGCACGTCGGGGCTGACGGTGAGCGCGGCCATCTCGGCAGTCCGGGTTTCGGGGTAGGGGTAGAGCGCAGCGCAGGCGAAGATGACGCCGTCGTGCTCAATCACCGTGTAGTTGCCGATATCGCGCTCGATCTCGGTGCGGCTGCGTTTGACCAGCGTACCGTCTTCCTCAAACGGCGCAATCAGTTGCAAGATGCCGCCCACGTCGTCCTCACCCGCTTCGCGCAATTCTTCGAGTTTTTCGTCCACGACCATGGTGCCGATGCCGTCGTGCACATACACCTCCAGCAGAATCGCACCGTCCACCGCAAACGGAATGATGTGGCTGCGCTCCACGCCTTCCTTGCAGGCTTTGACGCAGTGCTGCAGGTAAAAGCCCGGGTCACTGGGCAGTTTGGCCGGGGGGATTTCGGCCAGCAGCTCTTCGGCGGCGGCCAGGGGCAGCTCGGTGTCAATCGGGTTGTCTTCTGACTCGGCTTCGAGCGCGCGGGTGCGGATGCCGGGCACCTCGGTCAGAAAAATCAGCTTGTCCGCCTGCAGCGCCACGGCCACCGAGGTCGCCACCTCTTCCATCGCCAGATTGAAGGCCTCGCCGGTGGGCGAGAAGCCAAAGGGCGAGAGCAGGGGCATGGCGCCCATGTCCAGCAGCTTGCTGATGCCCGCCGTGTCCACCTTGCGTACCACGCCCGAGTGCTGAAAATCCACGCCGTCCACAATGCCCACCGGCCGTGCGGTCAGGAAGTTGCCGCTGATTACCCGCACCGTGGAATCGGCCATGGGCGTGTTGGGCAGGCCCTGGCTGAAGGCGGCTTCAATCTCGTAGCGCAGCTGCCCGGCAGCCTCTTGCGCGCAGTCCAGCGCCACCTCGTCGGTGATGCGGATGCCGTGCGAATACTTGGGCACATGGCCTTTGGCCTGCAACTGCTCGTTGACCTGCGGCCTGAAGCCGTGCACCAGCACAATCTTCACGCCCATGGCCTGGATCATCGCCAGGTCTTGCGCAATATGCGCCAGCTTCCCCGCCGCAATCGCCTCGCCCGCCATGCCCACCACAAAGGTCTGGTTGCGGAACTTGTGGATGTACGGCGCCACGGAACGGAACCAAGGCACGAACGTGAAGTTGAAGACAGAGGTCATGGGTGGGGTGGGTTGTTCAGGGGCTAATGTAGCGAAAGCGGTATGGTAAATTTCATTGGTAGTGATATTTGACTACCTTTCCAGCCGGAGCATGACATGTCCACCACCGTCCCGCAAAGCAAACCCACCAGTTTGAAGTTGCCCGCAGCGCTCAAAACCCAGCTGGAATTGGACGCGCAGAAAGCAGGCATCAGCCTTCATGCATTCATGGTGCAAACGCTGTCCGAGTCGGTTCACCGCACACGGCTGCGTGAGGCATTTGCGCAGGACTCGCAAGCCGCATTGAGCGATATGAAAGTCAGCGGTGTGGGCTATGAACTCGGCAGTGTCCGTGCGTATTTCTCCGAAATGTCCAAACACCGCGAAGGTTTGCAAACCAAGCCCAAAAACCTTGTGCCAACGCCGATGGGCTAAGGGCTATGACGCGTGTATTTCTGAGCCAAGCGTCATTCGACGACTTGCTGCGGCTAGAGGAATTTCTGGCCGAATCAGAAGACCCGATGGCCGGTGGATTGTTGGATTTCATCTTTGACGCTTTGCACGTTTTGACGCACCAGCCCGGCATCGGAAGGCCGGTGGAAGGTGGGCTGCGCGAGCTCATCATTTCGCGCAGACGCAGCGGTTATTTGGCGCGCTACGAATTCGACCAAGTACGCGATCTGGTTCTGGTGGCGCGCATTCGCCATCAACGGGAGTCGGGATACTCCGAGGGTGAGATCTAAAAAAGGCAGCTAAGCCGCAGACATCACTGTGCTATGCTTTTCCCGTCGGTTCAGCCCTTGACCGATGGATAAAAAATTGAAGGGCAAACCCGGTGAAAACCGGCGACGCAAAGCCACCGAACTAAGGTGCTAACCACAGCGCAATGTCAGCGGGGCCGCCAGATTCGACGGACAAGATTACTTGTCTGCTATTTCCTGATTTGGCGAAACGCAATTTGGACGTCGATATGCGAACCACTGAAAAACCCGCGTCAGATGCACGGTCTGTAGAGAAAGATTACGAGCGGCTCATGCTTCATTTTTGGTATTGCGGACTGATCGCGGTGATGATCGTCGTGTTCGTGGTAACCGATAGGTGGACTGATAAGGGCGATTTCACTGCCTACCTCAGCAATGCTGCAACGATGACTTCTTTGTTACTCGGGGTCGTGGCGATTTTTTACTCTTTTATCTCAAACGACGGCATGTCCCGTAGCCTCGGCAGTATTCACACGGTGACAGAGGAGGTCCGTCAAGTAAGAAGCGACATCGAGAGGTTTGCTCAGCAAACTAGGTCGAGCACCGAAACGGCTGCCGAAAACAACGAGCTTGTCAAAGCTGCTTCCATTGAAATGTCTGGAACCAAGCGTTCATTGGACGAGACGCTTGAGGCGCTTTCATCACAAAATGACATTTTGAAGAACCTCGCGGAGAGCTTTCCCGGGAGGATGGATCAATTGGAAAACAAATTTGAAGATGTATCTAAGTCAATGGACAAACCTTCAACGCAGCAAGGGGACACTGTGTCACAGCCGGTTATTGGAGACGACGTGGTCGAACGATTTCTAAAAAGAGCTCCACTGCGCTGGAATTTACTGATCCTTGCATGCGTCCTATCCGAAGAAAAGAAAAGGCCGCTTGACGTTTCTAAGCTGTGTACCGTAATCGAGTGGAATGCGCCATTCGGTTTTCGGGGATTCCTTGGATGTATGGCGGCTATACAGCTATGTGCAATCGAGCAGACGAACCGGAGGGACGGCATTTACACAATAAATTCTATTCACCGGAAATTGAAAGAACGTTCCAAGGACGTTTTTATCGAGTTCGTAAATGAATATTACGTGAATGACCCGGATAACAGAGAAAACTGGATGAAAAAGTTGGCCGCGCTGGAAGCTCTGTATGTCTAATTTGTGCTTGAGGCCCAAGGGATAGTCTCAGCAACATACTTGCCGTCGGCCTAACTGGAGAGCAACACCAGCCGCTGCGCCGGTAACAGCCGAACAAAATCCCGGTCGAAGGTCGCCAGTGTTTCCAGCCGCTCAAGCACGCAGGCGGCAATCCAAGCGTCCGGGATCTTGTTGTCGCGTAGATTCAAATCTATGCACAGTTTCTTCAGATTTCCCCATTCGTTTTGCGGTGTGAGCATGGCGACGCCGGGTCGCTGTAGCAGTGCGTCGATAAAAGCAATGGCGGTGGCGATTGGGGTGGGTTGGGTGAAAACTTTTGGGTGCGTCACGAGGCGCAAATAGCTGGCGACCACAGGTGCCAGTAGTCCAAGCGACACGCCGGTGCGTGCATCTTCCAGCGCGGAATGCAGCCACGCGTTGGCTATGTGGTGGTGCGCGTGGTCGGCTCTGGATGCCGATACCAAAACATTGACATCGGGGGTCACATGTTGATCTCGTCAATGGCCGCAAGGTCGTCAGCCGCCTGCAGCATGGATTTGTTGCTACTGGGGTCAATGCCCGGTTGTAAACCGCCGCTTCCCTGGAAGATGGGCAGTTCAGGCAAGGCGTTGGCGCTTGCGCTGTCGACCTTCGCGTACTGCGCCAGAAACTCCCGTACCTTGGCGCTGACAGAAGTGCCTTCTTCGATAGCACGGATACGGGCTTTGCGGACAATGGCTTCGTCCAGCGAAATGGTTAGGTTGGTCATTGGGCATCTCCACAAAGATATGTGAATGAGTGTAGCACGTGAAGTCGTGTCATGTGATAATTCGCCCGTGATCGCCCCTCCGTCCCGTCCCCCCCCGCACATCGAATTCCCAGAAGACCTCCCCGTCTCCGCCAAGCGCGAGGAGATCATGGCCGCGCTGGCGGCGCACCAGGTCATCATCGTGTGCGGTGAAACCGGTTCGGGCAAAACCACGCAGTTGCCCAAGATTGCCCTGGCCATGGGCCGGGGCTTGTGCAATTACCCGACCACTCTGGCCGATGGTCGACCCGCGCCGCGCGGCAAGCTGATCGGGCACACGCAGCCGCGGCGCATTGCGGCCAGCAGCGTGGCCAAGCGGATTGCCGAGGAGTTGAAGGCGCCGCTGGGCGAGGTGGTGGGCTTTAAGGTGCGGTTCCAGGACCGGCTCTCGCGCGACGCGTCGGTGAAGCTGATGACCGACGGCATTTTGTTGGCCGAAACGCAGACCGATCCGCTGCTGAACGCCTACGACACCATCATCATCGACGAGGCGCACGAGCGCAGCCTGAACATTGACTTTTTGCTGGGTTACCTGCGCCAGATCCTGCCGCGCCGCCCTGATCTCAAAATCATCGTCACCTCGGCCACGATTGACGCGCAGCGGTTTGCCGACCACTTTGCCAGCTTGCAGCCCACGCCCGAGGGTCGCAAGCTGACGCCCGCGCCGGTCATCATGGTTTCGGGCCGCATGTTTCCGGTGGAGCAGCGCTACCGCCCGTTTGAGGAAAGCCGCGAATACGACCTGAACGACGCGATCGCCGATGGCGTGGACGAGTTGTGGCGCGGTGGGGTGGGCGGCGACATTCTGGTTTTCTTGCCCGGCGAGCGCGAGATCCGCGAGGCGGCAGACCATCTGCGCCGCCACCTGAGCCACCAGCCGGTGATGCGCGGCTGCGAGGTGCTGCCGCTGTTTGCGCGCCTGAGCCCGGCCGAGCAGGACCGCATTTTTGACGGCCACACCGGGCGGCGCGTGGTGCTGGCGACCAACGTGGCCGAGACCTCGCTCACGGTGCCGGGCATCCGCTATGTGATCGACGCGGGCACGGCGCGCATCAAGCGCTACAGCTTTCGCAGCAAGGTGGAGCAGTTGCTGGTGGAGCCGATCAGCCAGAGTTCGGCCAACCAGCGTGCCGGGCGTTGCGGGCGGGTGGCGGACGGCATTTGCATCCGCCTGTTTGACCAAAAAGACTTTGACGGGCGCGACCGCTTTACCGACCCGGAGATCCTGCGGTCATCGCTGGCGGGCGTGATTTTGCGGATGAAGTCGCTGCGCTTGGGCGCGGTGGAAGACTTCCCGTTTTTGGAGCGGCCGTCCGGGCGTGCCATTGCCGACGGTTACCAGCTGCTGACCGAGTTGGGCGCGGTGGACGAGGCCAACGAACTCACGCCCCTGGGCCAGGAGCTGGCGCGCCTGCCGCTGGATCCGCGTGTGGGCCGCATGATTTTGGAAGCGCGCAGCCGAAATGCCCTCGACGAAGTGCTGGTGATCGCCTCGGCTCTGAGCGTGCAAGACGTGCGCGACCGCCCCATGGACATGCAAGCCCAAGCCGACCAGGCACATGCCAAGTTTGATGACGAGAAAAGCGAGTTCAGCGGGTATTTGAAGTTGTGGAAGTGGATCAGCGACGCGCGCGGTGAGCGGAAGGTGGGGTTGGGCGAATCGGGGTCAGATCCCGGCGTATCGGGCTCTGACCCCGATTCGCCCAACGGTCGACGCAAAAGCGATCAGAGCCCGAGTTTCGCCGCGCAAAATCGGGGTCCGACCCCCTTTCCCGCGATGTCTCCTGCGCCCCACAAACTCAGCAACCGCCAATACGAGCAGCTGCTGCGCCAGAACTTCGTCAACGTGCGCCGCCTGCGCGAATGGAAAGACATCCACAGCCAGCTCCACACCGTGGTGGCTGAACACAAGTGGCGGCTGAACACCACGCCGGCTTCGTACGAGCAGCTGCACATGTCCATGCTGGCCGGGCTCTTGGGTAATGTGGGCTGCAAGGTGGAAAGCGAGGGGCAGCAGGGCGAATACCTGGGCGCGCGCAGCATTAAGTTTTTTGCCCACCCAGGTGCGCATCTGGCCAAAAAGCCGGGGCGTTGGATAGTCGCGGCCGAGCTGGTCGAAACCACCCGCCTGTTTGGTCGGGGGATTGCCAACATCGACCCCCAGTGGATCGAGCAAGTGGGCGGGCATTTGCTGAAAAAACAGTTGCTGGACCCGCACTGGGAAAAGAAGGCCGCCGAAGTGGTGGCGCTGGAGCGCGCCACGCTCTATGGCATCGTGGTCTACAGCGGGCGGCGGGTGAACTATGGCCGGGTGGATCTGGCGGGTGCGCGCGAGGTGTTTATCCGCGAGGCGCTGGTGGCCGGTCAGTGGGATAGCCCGGTGCCGTTTCTGGCCGCCAACCTGAAACTCATCAAACAAGTCGAAGAACTGGAACACAAGGCGCGCCGCCAGGACGTGCTGGTGGACGAAGAGCTGATTTACGCCTTTTACGACCAGCAGCTGCCCGCTGACGTGTGCAGCGGATTTAGCTGCGAGCGCTGGTACCGCGAAGAGGTCAAAAAGCAGCCCCAGCTTTTGCTGCTGACCCGCGAAGAGCTGATGCGCCATGAGGCAGCAGGCATCACCACCGCCATGTTCCCCAAGACCATTCGCTTAGGTGGCGTGGACTGCACGGCAAGCTACCTGCACGCGCCGGGCGACGCGCTGGATGGTGTGACGGTGACCGTGCCACTCTTTGTGCTCAACCAGGTCAACGATGAGCGCGGTGAATGGCTGGTGCCGGGCATGCTGAAAGACAAGGTGCAAGCCCTGCTCAAAACCCTGCACCAGCGGCCCCGTTCGCGCCTGGTGCCCCTGCCCGAGACGGCGGCGCGCATGGCGGCAAGCCTGTGCGACGAGCGCTTTGGCGCGGGTAGTTTGGTGGATGCGCTTCTCAAGCTGGTGCGCGAGGCCACCGCGCTGGACATCGTGCGCGCCGACCTGAAAGCCGACATGCTGAGCCCGCACTTTTTCATGAACTTCAAGGTGGTGGACGAACATGGCCGCCAGCTGGGCCAAAGCCGCAACCTGGGCGCGCTCAAAGCCGAACTGGGCAAGCAGGCGCGCGGGGCGTTTCAAGCCCTTGCATCGATCAAGCTGGGGCAGGGCGGGGCTGCCGCTACGAGTGGACCGGGCACAGCCTTTGTTGCGCCCGCGTCGGGCCAGGCACAGCGCGCGCCCGGCCCCGCAGCGGCCCAGGGCTCGGCACGCGCTGCGCCGCCCAGCGCGGCGGCTATCGTGGACCAACGATTCACTGCCTGGACTTTTGGTGAACTGCCCGAGCTCCTGGAGATTCGCAAGGGAGCACAGACCTTGATCGGTTTTCCGGCGCTCATGGATGCGGGTGACGCCGTCACCATCGAGGTGTTTGACGAGCCCGATGCGGCGGCGGCCAAACACCGTGCCGGCCTGCGTCGTTTGTTCGCCTTGCAGATCAAGGATGCGCTCAAGTACCTGGAAAAGAATATTCCGGATCTGCAAAAAATGGCCGTCTCTTACATGCAGGTGGGGCGCGGCGAGGGTGCTGCGCAGGCTGGCGGTACGCTGGAAGAGTTGCGCACGCAGATCATCGCGCTGGCGGTGGACCGGGCATTTCTGCTCGACCCATTGCCTACGGATGCGCTGGCTTTCAAGCGCCGTTTGGAAGAAGGCCGGGGGCGGCTGACGCTGATTGCCAACGAAGTTGCGCGAGTGGCCGGCATCGTCCTGCTGGAATACGCGGCCGCAGCCCGCAAGATAAAGGACAGCAAAAACGCTGCCGAGGCCTGCGCCGACGCGCAGCAGCAGTTGCAGCGCTTGATCGGCAAGCAGTTTTTGCTGGTCACACCCTGGGATCGTTTGCAGCATCTGGCGCGCTATTGCAAGGCGGTCAGCCTGCGGCTGGACAAATACCGCGCCGACCCTGCCCGTGACGCCGCCCGCTTGGCCGAACTCCGGCCGCTGGAACAGCGCTATTGGCGCTTGGTGGCGGAGCGCAAGGGCGCGGTGGACGAGCGCATGGTCGAATTCCGCTGGTTGCTGGAAGAATTACGTGTGAGCTTTTTTGCCCAGGAGTTGCGCACGCCCCAGCCGGTGAGCGTGAAGCGGCTGGAGAAGGCCTGGACGCAGCTGCAATAAGCGCTGCGGCCAGATCCCTTAGATTGCCAAATACTGCTGACGCAGCTCGGCGTTGTCTATCACTTCTTTGGCGGTGCCATCGAACACGATTTCACCCATGTCCAGAATCAGCGCGCGATCCGAGAGGTGCAGGGCTGCAATCGCGTTTTGCTCGACGATGATGGTGGTGAAGCCCAGGGTTTTGATCTCTTCCAGGATCTTCTCGATTTCCCGCACGATCACCGGGGCCAGGCCTTCATAGGGCTCGTCCAGCAGCAGCAGCTTGACGTCGCGCGCCAGCGCACGGGCCACAGCCAGCATTTGCTGCTCACCGCCCGACATGGTCACGGCCTCTTGCTTGCGCCGCTCGGCCAAGCGCGGAAAATGCTCGTAAATGCGCTCGATTGACCAGCCAATGGGCTTTTCAATTTGGGCGAGTTGCAGGTTTTCTTCCACCGTCAGGCTGGGGATGATGCGGCGGTCTTCGGGCACCAGACCCACACCCAGGCGCGAGGCCTGGTAGGCGCTCATGGTGTGCAAAGGCTGGCCGTCGAGCCAGATTTCGCCCCGCTGCAAATGCGGAGCGTCAAGGCGGGCAATGGAGCGCAACGTGGACGTTTTGCCCGCGCCGTTGCGGCCCAGCAGGGCAACGATTTCACCTTTTTGTATCTCAAAGCCCACACCCTGCACGATATAGCTTTCGCCATAGTAGGAATGCATGTTGCTGCATGAGAAATACGCTTTGGATGCGGTCACAGATGTGCTCCTCCGAGGTAGGCTTCCTGCACGCGCGGGTCGGTCTTGATGGCGTCGGGCGCGCCCTCGGCAATGATGGCGCCCTGCGCCATCACGCTGATTTTCTCTGCCAGCGAGAAGACCACATGCATATCGTGCTCAATGATGATTTTGGTGACCTTGCCATCGCCCAGGCGTTGCAGCAGGTCAATCGTGCTGTTGGTGTCGGCGCGCGACATGCCGGCAGTTGGCTCGTCCAGCAGCAGCAACTTGGGCTCCTGGGCAAGGCACATGGCCAGCTCCAGCCGGCGTTTGTCACCGCGTGAAAGACTGTTGGCGATCATGTTGCGCTTGCTGTAGAGCCCCACGTCCTCGAGCATGTGTTTGGCGACTTCGTGCACCGAGGCCTGCTCCGCCGCGTGCGACCAGCCATTCAGCTGGAACTGGCCATCACGGTGCGAGAAGGCTGGAATCAGCACGTTATCCAGCAGGCTGAGTTCGCCGAAGATTTCGGGGGTCTGGAACACGCGCACCACACCGGCCTGGTTGATTTCATGCGGTTGCAGGCCGACCAGTGAAATGCCATTGAAAACCACGCTGCCTTCATCGGGAATCAGGCGACCTACGAATGAATTGAGCAGGGTCGATTTGCCCGCGCCGTTCGGCCCGATGATGGCGTGCACGGTACCGAACTGAACCGTGAGGTTGACGTCGTTCAGCGCCTTGAGGCCGCCAAAGCTTTTCTTCAGACCAGAGACTTCAAGTGCAGCCATCAGTGTGCTCCTGGGGTCGCATCAGCGGCAGCATGTACGGTTGCCGGAAACAGGCGGCGTTGCAGACTTTGAATACCCTGCATCAAACCACCCGGAACAAAAATAATCAGTACCAGGAACAGCACACCCAGGGTCAATTCCCAGCCTTCGCCCACAAACAGGCTGGCGATTTTGATCACTACGTGTTCGATCGGATCGGGCAGAAAGCCGAAAACGCTTTGCAGAATCTGCTCGTTGAAGGACGAGAAAATATTCTCCAGGTATTTGATCACGCCAGCGCCCATCACCGGGCCAAGCAGGGTGCCTACGCCACCCAGAATCGTCATCAACACCACCTCACCAGAGGCAGACCAGTGCATACGGTCAGGCCCGGCCAGCGGGTCGGTCACAGCCAACAAGGCGCCGGCCAAGCCCGCGTAGCAACCACTGATGACGAAAGCCGTCAGGGCATACGAGCGTGTGTTGATGCCGGTGTACTTGAGGCGGTTCTGGTTGGACTTGACGGCTTTGAGCATCAGTCCGAACGGTGAGCGGGTGATCCGGATGGAGACGTAAAAGCTCACAATCAGCAAGACCGCGCAGAAATAAAACCCGCTGTAACCCACCATGGAATGGCCGAAAAAGTTGGTCGATGGAAGTCCATCGGCAACCGGGACGCCGAAAAACCGGTCCCATGACCGCGCATCGTCTTTGGCCAATTGCAAGCCGGTCTCGCCGTTGGTCAGGGGCGTCAGCACCGAATAGGCCAAGTTATAGGCCATTTGTGCAAAGGCCAGCGTGAGAATAGAGAAGTAGATACCGGAGCGACGCAGGCTTACGTAGCCAATCATCCAAGCGAATAAGGCCGTCAGCGCTACAGCAAAAATGATGGCAGGTACCACGTTCATGGTCAGCAGCTTGAAGCTCCACACTGCGGTGTACGAGCCCAAGCCCAGGAACGCTGCGTGTCCGAACGACAGGTAGCCCGTCAGACCGAAAAGGATGTTGTATCCGATAGCAAAAATACCGAAGATGCAAAACTTTTGCAGCAAGTCGGGGTAGCCTGCGCCAAAGGGTTTGAGCAATACGGGGCCGGCCAGCACCACGAGGGCAAAGCCCAGCAGCATCCAGCGGTCTTGTTTGGCGAGTGTGTTCATCATCAATCCTCCATCACGCCTTTGCGGCCCAGTAAGCCACGCGGGCGCGTTAGCAGAATCACGACCGCTACCAGGTACACAATGACTTGGTCAATGCCGGGAATCAGATGTTTGATTTCATTCATGGATGCGAAAGATTGCAGGATGCCCAGCAAAAATCCGGAGGCCACTGCGCCAGGCAGCGAACCCATGCCGCCGACCACCACCACCACGAAGGACAGCACCAGGAAGTCCATGCCGATACGGTAATTGGGCGAAACGATGGGTGTGTACATGGCCCCCGCAATGCCGGCCACCACCACGGCGATGCCGAAGACGATGGTGAAGCGGCGCTCAATATGAATGCCCAGCAGGCCGACCGTTTCGCGGTCCCGCATACCGGCGCGCACGACCATACCGAAAGTGGTGAATTGCAAGAAGGCGAAAACCATCGCGATCACCGCCATGGAGAAGCAGAAATACACCAGTCGCCACCAGGGGTAGCTGACGGTGGGCCCGAGTCCCAGCCACTCGCCAATGTTGGCGCTACCCGAAAACATTTCAGGGGCAGGAACCGGGATTGGCGTCGCACCAAAGAAACTCTTGACCAGCTCCTGCAGCACGATGGCCAAACCGAAAGTCACCAGAATCTGGTCGGCATGGGTGCGGTGGTAGAAGTGGCGGATGAGCCCGCGTTCCATCACAACGCCAATGGCCAGCATGAGCGGTATGGCCAGAATAATCGACAGCGGAACGGCGAAGCTGATGATTTGCAGACCCAGGTCCCCCCACCACATTTGCAGATAGGGCACATCCACCATCATTTCCATGCCGGGGATGCTTTCGTCTTTGACCTGGGTGGACAGCTTGAGCAGCATTTGCACCGTAACAGCGCAAAACCCGCCAATCATGAACAATGCCCCATGGGCAAAATTGACCACGCCGAGTGTGCCGAAAATAAGCGTCAGACCCAAGGCAATCAGCGCGTACGCGCTGCCCTTGTCCAGGCCGTTGAGTAATTGGAGAAAAATAGCGTCCATGCGTTCGCCTATCCGCGGCAGTTGCCACAGCGACAATCAAAAAATGAAACGGGTTCCGTAATTTTGCAACTAGCTTGAACCCGCAAAGTACCTTTGCGAACCAGGGGGCTTGATTGCCAAGCCCCCTGAAAGGTGGTGATTAGACCTTGTAAGGTCCCAACTCGCCGCCGAAAATTTCGGGCTTGTATTCCACCTGGGCACGTGGAACGACCTGGTGAACGTCCATCAGGTCCCACTTGCCGGCAGGCTTTTCCTTGCCGCGAACGACCAGCACGTCTTTGAAACACTGGTGATCAGCAGCGCGGTACTCGGTCGGACCGTTGCCCATGCCGTCGAACTTGAAGCCTTCGAGTGATTTGATCACTTGCTCGGGGTTGAAGGTGCCCGCAGTTTCGCAGGCATTGGCCCACAACAGGGTTTGAACGTAGGCGGTGTGCGCAGCCTGCGACGGTGGCTCCTTGTACGCAGCCACAAAAGACTTGACAAAGTTTTTGGTGGACTCGTCAGGCAGACCCCAGTCCCAGTTGGAGGTTCCGAAAATGCCTTTGATCGCAGAACCTGCACCTTGGGCCATCAGCTCGGAGAACAAAGGCACAACCACCTCGAAGCGCTTGCCGTTGGCCATCTTGTCGCGCAGACCAAACTGGACTGCCTGGGTCAGCGAGTTGATCATGTCCTTGCCGTAGTGGTTCAGGATCAGCACGTCAGCGCCCGAGTTCAGCACCGGCGTGATGTACTGGGAAAAGTCAGGGGTGCCAAGCGGTGTCTTGACCGCGTTGGCAGTTTTCCAGCCCAATGCCTCGGTGGAGTTTTTCATGGACTCCTCTTGGGTCCAGCCCCAGGTGTAGTCCGCGGTCAGGTGGTAGGCCACACGCTCTTTGCCGTACTCTTTGCCCAGAACCGGGCCGAGCGCACGGCCTGACATGTAGGCGTTGAAGAAGTGGCGGAAACCATAGCGACGCTTGTCTTTACCGGTGGTGTCGTTGGAGTGCGTCAGGCAGTTCATGAAAATCACGCCCATTTCCTGTGCCAGGGATTGCATGGCAATCGCCTCGGCGGAGGAAGAACCGCCGGAGCACATGATGGCGCCGTCTTTCTCCATCATGCGGCGTGCCACACCGCGTGCCACGTCGGCTTTGGTCTGGGTGTCACCCTGCACGAATGTCAGTTTTTTACCCAAAATGCCGTTGCCTTTGAGGGCCAGCGGCTTCATGGTTTTGAACATGCCGCCATCGCCTTCACCGTTGATGTGCTTGACAGCCAGTTCATAGGCGCGCAATTCGTCTTTACCTTCGTCGGCGTAGGCGCCGGTCAAAGGCAGAGTCAGGCCAATGGTGACAGTCTTGCTGTCGCCCGGATCGTTGCGGAATGTCGCTGCAGAAGCGTTTTTAATGTAGAAAGCTGGCGCGCTGGCACTGGCCATGATGCCGGAGATCGATTTCAGTGCTTTGCGGCGAGAAGAGATGGTCATGCGGGTTCCTCAATTGACGGGGAAAATTTTGGACAAGG
Source organism: Comamonadaceae bacterium (assembly GCA_947446885.1). Taxonomy (GTDB): domain Bacteria; phylum Pseudomonadota; class Gammaproteobacteria; order Burkholderiales; family Burkholderiaceae_C; genus Allorhodoferax. Next base: position 17,120 of record CANFHZ010000016.1, on the reverse strand, counting down.
TGTCCAGCTGCGGTGAGAAGCCAGTATAGGTAGGCCAGCCCGTGCCGACAATCGCGCCAATTCGGGGTTTTCCCTAGGTTTCCAAGCTGCTTACGGACATCTGACTGTGCTCAGAGTCCCATCGCCCACAGATTGGTCGATCGCGCTCCGCTGCGACAGAAGGCCAGGACCGGGGCTTTGGCCGCAGCGACGGTGGATGCCATCGCATCGACCTGGGCTTGCGTCACCTGACCGCTGATCACGGGAATGTAGTGGTAGTCCATGCCAGCGGCGCGCGCAGCCGCTGCGATGGCATCGGATGTCGGCTGGCCTGGACCGCCTTCGCCGTCCGGGCGGTTGTTGATGACGGTGCAGATGCCGTGCGCTGCTAGCGCGGCCATGTCCTCGGGTGCGAGTTGGCCTGCCGTGCAAAAGTCGGGGGTGTGCCGGGTGACTGAGAGGGACATGGGTTCACTCCTTGGGGTGTGCGGGATGGTTCAGGCAGAGGGTAGCGCGCGCAGGCGATCCAGGGCTTTGTAAAGGGTTTCGTCTTGTTTGGCAAAGCAAAAACGCACGATGCCCTGGTCAAAACCGCTGGCATAAAAAGCGGAGAGGGGAATCGCCGTGACGCCGATGTCAGTGGTCAACCAGCGGCAGAAGTCCGCTTCTCCCAGCGTGCTCACCTTGCCGATTTCCACGCACTGGAAGAAGCTGCCTTCGCTGGGCAACAGCCTGAAACCGGTCTGTTCCAGACCGGCGCGAAACAGGTCGCGCTTGCGCTGGTAGAAAGCCGGCAGGCCCAGGTAAGGTTCTGGCTGCTCCATGAAGGCGGCCAAGCCGTACTGCATGGGCGTGTTCACCGTGAAAACATTAAATTGATGCACCTTGCGGAACTCGGCCGTCAGGTCGGCCGGTGCAGCCACGTAGCCTACTTTCCAGCCGGTTACATGGTAGGTTTTGCCAAAGCTGGAGACGATGAACGCCCGCTCAGCCAAACCGGGAAAAGCCGCCGCGCTAGCGTGGGTGTGGCCGGCGAAGGTCATGTGCTCATAGACCTCATCGCTGATCAGGTAGATGCCGGTCGGTGCCAGCAGGTCTTGTAGTGCGCGCATGTCGGCATCGCTCCAGACCGTGCCGCTGGGGTTATGCGGGCTGTTGATAAGCAGTGCCCGCGTGCGCGGGGTGATGGCTGCGGCAATCCGGGCGAAATCGGGACGGAAGGTGCCCGGCGTCAGCGGCACCAGGACCGGCACGCCACCTGCCAGCGCGATACCGGGCAGGTAGCTGTCATAGCAGGGCTCCAGAACAATCACTTCATCGCCAGGATGGACTATTGCAAGCAGGGCGGTGAGGATGGCTTGCGTCGCTCCGGCGGTAATGGTGATGTCCGAGCCCGGATCGTAGTTGCGGCCGTAGAGCGCGGCCACTTTGCGGGCAACCGCTTCGCGCAGTGGCGCGATGCCGCTCATGGGTGGGTACTGGTTGTGGCCTGCCTGCATGGCGCGGGTGACGGCGTCCAGCAGCGCGGGGTCGCAGGGGAAGTCGGGAAAGCCCTGGCCCAGATTCACCGCCTGGTGCTCGGAGGCTAACGCCGACATCACTGTGAAGATGGTGGTGCCCACCTGGGGCAGCTTGCTGTGCAGTGCCTTAGACATCATCGTCCCGCACAAAACCGGTCATGGACCGTTCAACCACCGCCCGGATCAGCCGGGGGCTGAGCAGTTCGGTGAAGGTATAGACAAAATTGCGCAGATAGGCGCTGCGTTTGAAGGCCACGCGGGCGGAGTTGGTGCCAAACAAATAGCCGGCGGGGCGTACCACCAGGCCACTGGACGGACCTTCGCTCACGATATCGCGCACCGCCATTTCCGCCGCAATGCCAATGCCCAGACCCAGTTTGGTATAGGTTTTGATGACGTCGGAGTCGATCGCCTCCAGGGCGATGCGCGGCGCGAGTTTGGCTGCGGCAAAGGCGGCATCAATTTTGGTGCGGCCGGTAAACGAGGGGTGGTAGGTGATCAAGGGTTCGCGGGCAACGTCTTCCAAGGTGATGGTCGCCTGCTTGGCCAGCGGATGGTCAGTGGGCAGAACCAGCGTGTGCTGCCAGCTGTAGCAGGGCAGGGTGACCAGCTGGTCAAAGTCGGCCAGAGACTCGGTGGCAATGCCGATTTCGGCGACTTCGTCGATCAGCATGCGCGCCACCTGTTCCGGTGCCGCCTGGTGCAGGCTCACGTTGACCTTGGGAAACTGCTGGCGCAGTGCGGCCACGACGGGCGGCAGAACGTAGCGCGCCTGGGTGTGCGTGGTGGCAATCGACAGGGTGCCGCTGTCCTGCTGGCTGAATTGCTCTCCGATGCGGCGCAAGTTGCCGACTTCGCGCAGGATCACGTCAATGCTTTTCAGTACGTGCTGGCCCGGCTCGGTCACCCGCTTGAGGCGCTTGCCATGGCGGGAAAAAATCTCGATTCCCAGCTCGGCTTCCAGTTCCAGAATGGCTTTGGATACACCGGGCTGCGATGTGTGCAGGACTTTGGCGGCTTCGGTCAGGTTGAGGTTGCGCCTGACGGCTTCCTGCACAAAGCGGAATTGGTGGATGTTCATAACAAATTCAACTATAGAAGCTGAATATTATGCAATATCAAGTGGGTGAAATGGCCTTGAGTGCTACGGACGCCAGCATGTCAATGACTTGGGCATCCTCTCCGACGGCTGGCGTCAGCCGGAAGACCAAGCCGGGATAGTCGGCCTGCAACTGCGCGACCAGCACCGGCAAGTCCTCGCGCGCGTGCTTGCCAACCCCTAAAAAAATCGGGACCACGGTGATGTGGCGCACACCCTGTGCGGCAAGTTCTGCCGTGACCTGCACCAGGTCAGGCTGACTCAGCTCCAGGTATGCACACGCTACGCGTATGGAGGGTGAGCGGGCCAAGATGGCCTGCGCAACGGCTTGGATCGGGCGGTGCCACAGCGGATCCCGCGATCCATGGGCGAACAAAACCAGGGCCCGCTCAGCGCCGTCCGATGTTGCCTGTGATGCGGTGCTGTCCATCAGCGCCTCAAAACCAACCAGGTGAACGCCGACAGCGACACCACGCTGTAAATCAGACCGGGCAGCGCGGCTGCCAGCCAGGGCTGCCAGCCTTGCAGGGTTGCCATGTCGCTGAGCACATTGTTCAGCAGCAAAAAGCTGATGCCCGCCATCACTCCGCCAAACACGTAGACCGAGATGCCACCGCTGCGGAAATGCAGGTAGGCGAAGGGCAGGGCGAGCACCACCATCACCAGACAGCTCAGGGGGTAAAACACTTTTTTCCAAAATTGCAATTCATATTTCTGCACAGATTGCCCGTTGGCGCTCAGGTGCTGAACATAGTTGAACAAATCGACTGTGCCCATGTTCTCGGGCCGCAAAATGGCTGCGGCCACCATATCGGCGCTGATGGAATTGGGCCAGGACAGGGCCGCAGCTTGGCTGTGGGTCACGGTTTGTGCGCCCGATTGGCTATCCGGCAAGAAGGTCATTTTTTTCACATCGTGCAAGATCCACTGCGCATTCTCCTGCGCGCTGGCCCATTTGCTGGTGGTGACGGACACAAAGCGGCTGTTGTCATCGAATTCAAAAATCCGCACCTCCCGCAGGCTCCCGTCCTGCGCAACCGATCCAACGTTGACCGCAAAGTGGTGTCCAGCCTGCTTTTCTTTCAGCCATGTACCGGTTTTTCCATGGGCCAACTTGCCCTTGAATGCGGACTTCAAAAATTGCGCGGACCGGTCCGCCAGGGGCGACACATAGTCGCCCACCACAAAGGTCAGCAACACAAACCCGAGGCCCAATATCAGCAGAGTTTTCAAGGCCAGCCAGGGGCCCAGGCCGCTGGTTCGCAGAATCGTGAACTCGGAACTTTTGGCAAAACGCGCCATCACGAAAACCGTTCCAATGAGCACGGTGATGGGCAGCAACTCGTATACGTGGGTCGGAATCATCAGGCCCACAAACAGCAATGCCTGCGGAATCTGGTAACCCAAGGCCCGGATCTGGTTGACGGCCTTGAGTTCTTCAACAAAGTCAAAAAAGAAAAACAAGGCAATAAAGCCCAAGCTGACAAAGCCGATCGCCCGGATGGTTTCGGCGTAAAGCAGACGCCGGACGGTTTTCATCGGCTCTGGCTCCATCGCGCGGCGCTGCCGTATCCAGAGCGCAGCAACAGCCACAGCAGGGACAGGGCGAAAACGCTTCCGTGCAGCCCCGCCATCACCTGCAACACCGAATAGCCGCCGTTTTCGACTGCATTTTTGGCCAGGATCAGTGCGTTGAAGTAAACAACGAATGCCAGAAGGGCGAAGCCGTAATTCGCCGAGTTGCCCACCCTCGGGTTGGCGCCGGCCGCCGCCAGGGCAACCAGCAGCAGGTTGATGGCGGCAATCAGCATGCCCGCGCGCCAGATCAGCTCGGCGTTGTTGGGCTGACTGGGCTCAGCCAACAGCTTGGCGGTCGACAAGGCATTGGTCGGCGTGTAGCCCCGGGCCGAGGTGTCGCCTCCGCTGAGGCGTATGCCCATACGCTCAAAGCTGGCGATCGACAGCGCGGACGCCGAGCTCTGCAAACGCTGGCCCTTCTCCAGAACCAAGTACTTGGTGTCCTCGATCACTTGGACGCGACCGGACTGCGCGGCAGCCACGGTTTCCATGTCGGCCTTGCGGCTGAACAGGAACACATTGCGACCGGAGGCCTCTTTGCGCCCATCGGTTTCGATGAAAAAAACCTGGTCTCCATTGGGTGACTCCTGGAACTTGCCGGGCTCGAAACGGGCGATTTCCCCGCGTTTCTCAAAACTGTCACGCAGGTCTTCAATGCGGCCATAAGCCCAGGGCAAAACCAGACTTGCCAAAACAAGTATTGCGAGCAAAACCGGCCAGGCAAACCGTAGCACCGGGAGCAGCAGGCCCAGAGGGCTTTTGCCAGTGCCCAGCCAAATCACCATCTCGCTGTCGCGGTACATGCGAGTGATCACTGCAGTAACGGCGATAAACATGCTCAGCGACAGAATAGTTGGCGCATCCGCCAGTACGGTAAAGGCCATGATGACCAGTACGTCCGCCGGGCTGAAGATATTGCGCGATGCATCACCTACGACCCGTATCAGGGTGATGGTCACCACCACCGTGACCAGCGCCACCAGCGTGGCGCTGAAGCTGCCCGCCAGTTCTCGGCGCAGGGAGGAATCGAATAACATCTCCTGAATATAAGGGCTTACCTATGAACTTTGACTTTCAATCCCAGGATATGGCAGCCGCTGCACAGGAAAAGTGCGATGCCTTGCTTGTGCTGGTTCCCGATGGCCACCGGGCCGGCCGCAGCCCCTTGGAGCTTCTCGTGGCCCAGGCCATTAAAGACGGTGACCTCGATACCAAAGCCGCCAAGCCGCTGTGCGCGTACCGCCCCAGCCAGACCAAGGCTGAGCGACTGGTTCTGGTGGGCATCCATGCAGGGACTGCCGTGCAGGTCCGGGCGGCGGTAGCGGCCGCGCTGGCCCAGGTCAAGTCGCCCAAACTTAAACGCCTGGTGGTGGCCTTTGCGGCACCGGCACAGGATGCGGCCCTGCGTGCCGCCGCGGTGGCTGTGGCGGATGGCAGCTATGTATTCACCCACACCAAGTCCAAACCCAGTCCGCGTACGCTGGCGTCGGTGCGCCTGTGTGCGCCGGAGTCGCCCGTATTTGCCGTGCAAGGACGCACCGACATCCAGCGCCGGGTGGAGGCCACCGTGGCGGGCATGGAGTTCGCCAAAGAGTGGGCCAACCGCCCCGCAAACCACGCCACCCCAACCCATCTGGCCAAGGCCGCACGCGATCTGGTGAAGGCGGCCAGCTCGACGCGTTTTTCCTGCGAGGTCCTGGGTCCGGCCCAGGTGGCCAAATTGGGCATGGGGGCGTTCATGGCGGTGGCACAGGGCTCAAGCCAGCCCTTGCGCTTTATCGTGCTGCGCTACAACGGAGCGGCCAAATCGGCAGCCCCAACGGTGCTGGTTGGGAAGGGCATCACATTTGACAGCGGCGGCATCTCCATCAAGCCCTCCGGTGAGATGGATGAGATGAAATTCGATATGTGCGGTGCTGCCAGCGTGCTCGGCACCTTCAAAGCTTTGACGCTGCTCAAACCCAAAATCAACGTCGTGGGTCTGATCCCCAGTTGCGAAAACCTGATCAGTGGCGACGCGGTCAAGCCCGGCGATGTTGTGACCAGCATGAGCGGCCAGACCATCGAAATTTTGAACACCGACGCCGAAGGCCGCTTGATTCTGTGCGACGCGCTGACCTATGCGGAACGTTTCAAACCGGCGGTGGTGGTGGATATTGCCACGCTAACCGGTGCCTGCGTGGTGGCTTTGGGCAGCGTGCGATCCGCTTTGTTTTCGCCTGACGATGCCTTGGCCAAGTCCTTGGCCGAGGCCTCCGAGCGCGCCCAGGATCCGGTTTGGCGCATGCCGCTGGACGATGACTATGCAGAGGGCCTGAAAAGCAATTTTGCCGATGTGGCCAATATCGCAGGCCGCATGGCTGGAGCGGTCACCGCAGCCAAGTTTTTGCAACGCTTCACCGACAAGTTTGCCTGGGCCCACTTGGATATTGCAGGAACCGCCTGGAAGTCGGGCGCGCAAAAAGGTGCGACCGGTCGCCCCGTGCCTATGCTGGTGGAATTTGTCTGTAGCCGCAGTGAGAATCCATGACCGAGGTGGTTTTTCATTACGGCGTAGCCGACAAGGTGGACTACGCCGCCCGTTTGCTGCGCAAGGTGGCGCGCAGCGGCCAGCGGGCACGGGTGGTGGTCGATCCCGCGCAGGCATCCGCCTTGAGCGCCCGGCTGTGGGCGCTGACACCGACTGCTTTTCTGGCCCATTGCGACGACCGGGCGCCGGCTGCTGTGCAGTTGCGCAGCCCCGTCCTGCTGTCGCAGCCGGACGCTGCACACGACCCCGAACGCGTGCTGGTGCTGAACCTGGGCGCCGAATTGCCCCGCGGTGCGCAGCACTGCCAACGCATCCTCGACATTGTGGGGACTGACATGGATGACCGCCAGTCGGGTCGCTCGCGCAAGCGGGCCTATGACGCCGCTGGGTGCGCTGTGACCATGCATGATGCGGGTGCAGGCCAGGAGACCGCAGCATGAAGAATGCGCCTGTGAACCGCGCCGCTCTGCCTGCAAGTGATGCGGTACCCACGCTCAAGCGGGCCGTGCGCAAAGCCCGTCGTCCCCGCGCGGCAATGCGCCCTGTAGATGCGGCTGGCTCGGGTTTTGAGGCACGTTTGAGCGATGCCGTGCAGGCCGTGATCCAGGAAGAAGTTCAGCGCATGACCCGCCGCGTGTACGCCCGCCTGCCCGGTGTGATCGCCAAGACGGCCGTTGCGGAGGAGTTGTGATGGCCTTGCGGATCGGCCTGGCAAGACCCTGGCACGCTACGGTGTTGAGCGGCGCTGCCCTCGCTCTTGCGTTGTCAGGCGCTGCCTGGGCCGCTGATAAAGACAAGGCCAAGAAAGACTACCGGATCGTTTCAGCCAAATGCAATCTGGACACCCGTGAGACCAGCGAATCGGGCATGGGCCTGACCGCTTGCCGTTATGTTTGCGAAGACCCGGACAAAACCAAGATATCGCGCGTGTTCATGTCGTCTACGGCGGTGTGCGCCAAAACGGTGGAAGAAAGAGTCAAGCAATTGATCCGCTGAGCGGTGGATCAGTACCTGAGCCATGCTCCGGACCCGCTCCAAGCCGCATGCGGCTTGGAGCGAACCCCCCACGCCATTCAGCCCAAGTGGCGCTTATTTGCTCTGGCTGCAGGTCTTGATGCAGCCCTTGAAGTAGACCTTGCACTTATCCCGTATGGCGTCGGTCTTGGCTTCTTTCAAACACAACTCCAGGCGGGATTCGCAGTCGGATGCGCAGTTGGCGTTGGCGGCCAGCACCTGAGGCCGTGGGCTTGCCCCTACCTCAGAATTTGCAAACGGTAGAGCGCAGGCCAACGGTGGCGTCGCCCATTCATCAGCCATCAGCGCGGTCCATCGGCCCGCGTTGTTCGCAGCATGGGTCAGGGTCCATAAGGCGCACAGCGCCAAGCCGTAAAGCAGTCGTTTCATTTCAATTTCCGTGTAAGTTATGCGGCAGTTGGCGAGCCTGCAGGGTTAAAGGTTACCAGTCGCAGATGGCTCGGGTCCAGCCCAAGCTGCGGTGGAGGTTGCGTTGATCGGCATCACCACGCACGCCAGCTTGAACACTAGCCACTTTGGGATTGTCGCGTAGGCGGTTCGCGCAGCTACCCAACTTGGTAGCTGCGCCGGAAACCTACATCGCCGCCTCCAGCATCCCCCGGTAATCCGCCGGGCTGGCGATGCGGGGGTTGGTTTTGTGGCAGTGGTCGGCCAGCGCGCCTTCGACGATTTTGTCGAACCAGGCGCGCTCCACGTCCATGGCGCCCAGGCCTGTGGGAAGGCCCAGGCGCGCGTTCATGGCGACGATGGCCTGCGCAATGGCTTCGGCGGCGGGTGCTGCGCCCTCAATGGCACCCAGTCCCATGGCGTAGGCCATGCGCTCCAGGCGGCGTTCACGCTGTACCGATTCGGCGTGGGCGTTGAAGCGGACCACCGCCGGTAAAAACATGGCGTTGAGGGTGCCGTGGTGCAGGCGGGGGTTGACACCGCCCAGGCTGTGGCTGAGCGAATGCACGCAGCCCAGGCCTTTTTGAAACGCCAGCGCGCCCTGGGCCGAGGCGCTCATCATGTTCAGGCGCGCGTCCCGGTCTTGCCCGTTGGTGGTGGCGCGTTCGATGTGCGCCCAGCCGCGCGTCAGCCCGTCCAGCGCGATACCGTCAGCCGGCGGGTTGAAGGGCGCGGCCATAAAGGTTTCCATGCAATGCGCAATCGCATCCATGCCGGTGGCAGCGGTCAGGCCGGGCGGCAGGCCCAGGGTGAGTTCCGGGTCCAGCAGGGCGACCTTGGGCACCAGATGCCAGGAATGGAAACCCAGCTTACGCCCATCGTCCACGATCACGATGGCTCCGCGCGCGACTTCGCTGCCGGTTCCGGCGGTGGTGGGTACGGCGATTAGCGGGGCAACAGCGGCCGTGATTTTGGGCGAGCCGCCTTCAATGGTGGCGTAGGTGGTGAGCGGGCCGGGGTGGGTGGCGGCAATCGCCACACCCTTGGCGCAGTCGATCGATGAGCCGCCGCCCACAGCAATCAGCCCGTCGCACTGGTGGGCGTGGTAAACCGAGACCGCGGCGCGCACGGCCGCCTCGTTGGGGTTGGAGGGCGTTTGGTCAAAAACCGCCACATCCAGTCCCGGCAGCGCGTCGAGTGCCTTTTGCAAAATGCCCACGGCTTTGACGCCCGGGTCCGTGACGATCAAGGGACGATGGATTCCGGCTTTTGCGCACTCATCTGCCAGGGTGCTGAGAATGCCGAAATCGATTTGGATAGAGGTGATGTACAGAATGTTGGCCATGGCGCACTATAAGCCCGCTGTCTGCAAAAACTATGCAAATAAAGGCCACGCGACCACCCCGCGATGGCTTGCTCAGTCAGATGTCATCGAGCAGCACATAGGGCAGGGCCAGCAGCTCCACACCAGCCCCGCTGGCGCTTGCCAGCGTCAAGATCGATTCCTGGGCGGCCTGTACCTGCAAGGCCGCAATGGCGACCCAGGCACTGCCATCGGGCTCGGCCGCTGCCTGCACCACCACGCCGCAGGCCTGGTCTGGATCCAGGCCTGAAAAAATCTCCTGCCCTGCCTGCATAGGTGTATTGCCGCGCAGGATGTAGGCGCGGCGCTTCAGAATCCCCCGGAACTGGCTGCGCGCCACCACCTCTTGCCCGGGGTAACAGCCTTTCTTGAAGTTCACGCCGCCCACGGACTCGTAATTGAGCATCTGCGGCACCAGCGCCTCGTACAAGGCCTGGCTGATCGTGGCAACGCCGGACATCACTTCCGCATACAGCCAGATGCTGCTTGCCATATCCGGTAAGTCCGGGCGGCTGCCAGCCGGGCCAATCCACAGTTCCCGGCGGTAGCCCGCACCGGGGTAGAGCTGGATGCGTGTGGCCCCCGCCGCGGTGACCAGACTCCAGGCCGCCGCGTCTGCTGGTGCGGTGCCGGGGCTCAGGCAGCCATACAGCGCAAAGTCCGCGCTGGCGTCGTCCAGCACCGCTTTGGCCCGCAGCACAAACATGCGCAGACGCTTGAGTGTGGTTTCCAGCAAATCCCGGTGGCACACCAGCAACACCGTCTGGGCGTCGGGTTTGAAGCCAACAAAACTGGCCTGCATCCGCCCTTTGGCCGAACAAAAAGCAGCCAGCCGGGCCTGGTTAGCGGGAAGCAGCAAAAAGTCCTGGGTGAGCTGGTTGTGGATAAAGGACGCGGCATCGGCTCCGAATATGCGGATCACGCCCAGATGCGTTAGCGGTGCCGCGCCTGCGGCGGGAACGGAAGCGGATGGAATCATGCGGGGAATTATGATGGCCCATCACACGTTCTTCGGGAGTGGCGTCGGGTGCGCACATGGATCCTACGGGCTTTGACCCTGTTGTTTTGCCTCGTTCTGGCCGGTGGCGGCGTGGGCGTGTGGTGGGTTGGGCGGGTGGTGGAGCTGCCGCCTGGCGGTATAGAGATGGAAGTGGAGCCCGGCATGGGCGCGCGCCAGGTGGCGTCGCTGGTGGCGCAATCGGGCGTGCCGCTGGATCCCGATGCGCTGTACGCATGGTTCCGGATCTCGGGCCAGTCGCGCAGGATTCTGGCGGGCAGCTACGGGTTTGAGAACACGATAACCCCCTGGCAGTTGCTGGCCAGGCTGATCGGCTCTGATGTGTCCATGCGCACAGTGACCCTGGTGGAAGGCTGGAATTTCCGCCAGGTGCGCCAGGCACTGGCAAACTCCGAGGGCCTCAAGCCGACCATCAAAGCACTGAGTGATGCCGAGTTGATGGCCTTGCTCGGGCGTCCTGGCGTCGCACCCGAGGGGCGGTTTTTCCCCGACACCTACACCTACCCACGTGGTACCTCGGACATCAAAGTGCTGCAGCGTGCACTGCGTGCCATGGACCGGCGATTGGAAGCCGTATGGGCGCAGCGCAGCCGCAAGACTGTGCTGGCCTCGCCCGAGGAGGCACTGATTCTGGCCAGCATCATTGAAAAGGAAACCGGGCGCCGCGCGGATCAGCCCCTGATATCTGCGGTGTTCAATAACCGCCTTGCTTTGGGTATGCGGCTGCAAACTGATCCGACCGTGATTTATGGCCTGGGTCCTCAGTTCGATGGCAATTTGCGCAAAGCCGATCTGCAAGAGGACTCGCCCTTCAACACCTACACCCATGCCGGTTTGCCGCCCACCCCGATTGCCATGCCCGGGCGGGACGCCTTGCTGGCGGCGGTGCAGCCTGCCACCTCCAAAGCGCTGTACTTTGTGGCCCGGGGCGACGGCAGCAGCCAGTTCAGCGCGACGCTGGAAGAACACAACCGCGCAGTCAACACCTACCAGCGGCAAAAATAGCAGGTATGAACCGACTCTTTATCAGCGTGGAAGGCATTGACGGCGCGGGCAAGTCCACCCATATCGCTGCGATGGTGCAGGCCTTGCGCGACAGCGGCCATACCGTGTGCCAGACCCGCGAGCCCGGAGGTACGCCGCTGGCCGAGGCGCTGCGCGAGATGGTGCTGCACACGTCCATGGACGCGCTCACTGAGTCGTTGCTGATTTTTGCCGCCCGGCGCGACCACATTACCCAGGTTATCCAGCCGGCTCTGGCGCGCGGTGCGGTGGTGGTGTGTGACCGCTTCACCGACGCAACATTTGCGTACCAGGGCGGTGGCCATGGTTTTGATTTGGACATGCTGTCCCAGCTGGAGCAGTGGGTCCAGGCCTTGCCGGGGTCTGCATTGCTGCAGCCGACGCTCACGCTCTGGTTTGACCTGCCCGCTCAGGTCGCCGCGCAGCGTCTCTCAGGGGCCCGTGTGCCGGACAAGTTTGAGGCGCAGCCGCAGGCTTTTTTTGAGAAGGTGATTGCGGGCTATGCCCGCCGCGCCCGTTTGGAGCCGCAGCGCTTTGTGCGTATCCACGCCGACCAGCCACCAGACGGTGTACGCGCCGAGGTGCTGGCCGCTTTGCGTGCGCGCGGGCTGCTAAGCACATGAGCGAGCCTTCTGAAGCAGTGCCCGTGGCACCGTGGATTGCCGCGCAAACGCGTACGCTCATCCGCCAGCGCGGCCATGCCTGGCTGCTCCAAGGCCCCTCCGGGCTGGGCCACTACGCCCTGGCCCTGTCCCTGGCCGGCGCATGGTTGTGTGAAGCGCCCGGCGTGGACGGTGCCTGCGGCCACTGCCCGAGTTGCCACAGCATTGCTGTGCGCACCCATGCGGATTTACGCGTCCTCATGCCTGAGACGCATTTGCTGGAACTGGGCTGGCCGCTGGGTGAGAAAGCCCAGCAGGAAATCGACGACAAAGCGCGCAAGCCCAGCCGCGAAATCCGCGTCGATGCCGTGCGCGAGGCCGTCGAGTTCTGTCAGCGCACCAACGCGCGCAACCGGGGCAAGGTGGTGCTGGTTTTTCCGGCGGAAGACATGAACCGGATCACCGCCAACGCCTTGCTCAAGACGCTGGAGGAGCCGCCCGGCGACACCCGCTTCATTCTGGCCAGCCAAGCCGCCCACCGTTTGCTACCCACCGTGCGCAGCCGCTGCATGGTCCACACCTTGGTTTGGCCAGACGCCCAAGAGTCGGCTGCCTGGCTGGCTGCGCATGGCGTGCCCGCCAGCCAGGCGGCAGGCCTGCTGCGCGCCAGCGGTGGGCGTCCGGATGTGGTGGTGCAGATGGCCCAAGCAGGGCAGGACGCTGCGGTCTGGGCCCGCTTCCCCCGCGCCATGGCGGCGGGTGATGCGCTGTTCGTCAAAGACTGGAGCGCAGCGCAGCTGGTTGATGCCCTGCAGAAACTCTGCCACGACCTATGCGCCCTGGCCGTGGGCGCGCCGCCGCGTTTTTTCGCGCCAGGCGATTTGCCAACTACTGCGCCAGCAGTGGGTCTGCGCGGGCTGGGCGCATGGGAGCGGGAGTTGCGGCAGACCCGGCAGGTGGTTGACCACCCCTGGAACGCCGGTCTGATGACCGAGGCGTTGGTGGGTGCTGCCAAAATGGCTTTGCGCGCCGCCGGGCCCGGCTCCGCACAGCGTGCGCCGGGAGCCCGGTCGGCACGATGATTCTGGTTTGAGAAGGGAAGAAAACAATATGGCCGACACCGATACGAGCACTAGCCTGGATCCTGGCGCTTCACGCGCCAGCCTGCTGCAATTCAGCCCCAAAGATGTCAATACGCTGTATGCGCACTACATCAATAAATTCGCCTATGGTGGTATTTTTGTGCCCACCGCGCGCGACTTTGACATGGGTGCCGAAGTCATTGTGGCGCTGACCCTGCCCCAACGCCCCGAGCTGTTCGCGCTGGGTGGGCGCGTGGCCTGGATAACCCCCGCCAAAGCGCCGTATGGGCGCAGCCAGGGCGTGGGCATTGCGTTTGAAGACGACGACAAGTCCAAGGCGGTGCGCGACGCGGTTGCGGGCGTCCTGGGTGATTTGCTGCACTCCGGGCGCGGTACCCAGACCTTCTGAACGCCTGAACACCCCCCGCATGTACACCGATTCCCACTGCCACCTGAATTTCCCGGAACTGATCGCGCAGATCGCCGATATCCGCGCCGCCATGGCGCAGGCGCAGGTGACGCGGGCCTTGTGCATTGCCACCACGCTGGAGGCCTTTCCACAGGTGCACGGCCTGGCGCTGGACTACCCGAATTTCTGGGCCACGGTCGGCGTGCATCCGGACAGCGAGGACGTGGCCGAGCCCAGCTTCGATGACCTGGTGCAGCGCGCCGCCTTGCCCCGGGTGGTAGCCATCGGCGAGACCGGGTTGGATTACTACCGGCTCAATGGCCGCAGTGTGGCCGATATGGAGTGGCAGCGGGAGCGCTTTCGCGTGCATATCCGCGCAGCGCGGGCAACGGCCAAGCCCCTGGTCATACACACCCGTAGCGCCAGCGACGACACCCTGGCGATCCTGCGGGAAGAAGGTGAGGGCGCGGGCGGCGGGGCCGGTGGCGTGTTCCACTGCTTTACCGAAAGCCGCATGGTCGCCACGGCGGCGCTGGACATGGGCTTTTACATCTCGTTTTCGGGCATTCTTACCTTTAAGACGGCGCAGGATTTGCGCGATGTGGCCGCCCTGGTGCCCATGGACCGGCTGCTGATTGAGACCGACAGCCCCTACCTCGCGCCCGTTCCCTACCGTGGAAAAACCAATAACCCGTCTTATGTGCCCTGGGTGGCCAGGCAGCTGGCAGAACTCAAAGGCTGCAGCCCCGAGGCCATAGGCGAGCAGACCAGCCGCAATTTCGACGCGCTTTTTGCCGGAGTTTTAATGTGATAAATACGTTTAGAAAAACCATTTATCTCTATGTTTTAACAGGATTTATCCTGGTATATGCAGGCAGTTACGAAGACTTTTTCCAGGCTGTCAACAAGGATGATGGCCCCGCTGTCGCCGCCTTGCTGGCGCGTGGTTTCGACCCCAACACCCTGGGGCCCGACGGCCTGAGCGGCTTGTTCATGGCTGCGCGCACGGGCTCGGCCAAGGTTGCGCGGGTCTTGCTGGGTGCGCCGGACACCGAGGTCGAATTCCGCAACGCCGTGGACGAGAGTCCCTTGATGTTGGCCGCGCTGCGCGGCGACCTGCCGCTGGCGCAGGCTTTGATTGCCCGCGACGCCGATGTCAACAAACCCGGTTGGGCACCGCTGCATTACGCGGCTTCAAAAGGCCAGGTCGCACTGATCAACTTGCTACTGGAACACTACGCCTACATTGATACCGAATCGCCCAACGGCAGCACGCCGTTGATGATGGCCGCGGGCTACGGCAGTCTTGAGGCCACCCGCGCTTTGCTCGAAGCCGGTGCCGACCCCACGCTCAAAAACGCCAAAGGCCTCACAGCCCTGGACTTTGCCCAGGGTTTTGGAAAAACCGCTTCGGCATCGCTCATCGAAGCGGCGCTGGCCGCGATTCCCGTGCGCTAACTGGCGGCCTGTATTTGCGGCCTACGCCCATTCAGTCGGGCTGAGGCTGGCCGGGATGCACTTCAAATGTCCGAGAAAAGCGGCGCCTGTTGGGCTGCGTCACTGTTGTGCTCGTCCTGCGTTGCGGCGCTTCCCGCTGTGCGCGTGCCGGCCGCCAACGCTACAGCCTCAGCGGCTGGCAGCAGTCCTCCGACCCGCACGCCGAGCAGCCGCAGCCGCTGGTCCAGTGGCGCGCGTTTGAGCGCCTGTCCCGCCGCCTGGCGGATGGTGGTGGCCTGGTCGGTGTAAGCGCCAATGGTGTGGTCGCGCGTGGCAATGCGAAAGTCCGCAAAGCGCAGCTTCACGCCGATGGTGCGGCCCATATAACCCTTGCGCTGCAAATCGGCCGCTACCTGTTCACACAGCCGGGTGAACACCGCGCCGAGTGCGGCACGGTCGCGCACCGCGTGCAGGTCACGGTCAAATGTGGTTTCGCGGCTCATGCTCACCGGCTCGCTGCTGGTGTGCACCGCGCTGTTGTCGCGCCCGTGCGCGGCGGCGTGCAGCCAGGCGCTGGTGCGCGGCCCGAAATGCTGCGCCAGCAGGGCTGGTTCGGCGGCGGCAAGCTGGCCTATGGTGTGTATGCCCAGAGCCTGCAAGCGGGCGTCGGCTTTGGGGCCTATGCCGTTGATCTTGCGGCAGGCCAGCGGCCAGATGGCGCTTTGTAAATCCTCGTCCATGACCACCGAAATGCCCTTGGGCTTGTTGAATTCGCTGGCCATTTTGGCCAGCAGCTTGTTGGGTGCCACGCCCACCGAACAGGTCAGTCCCGTGTCCTCAAAAATCGCTTTTTGGATGAGCCGCGCCAGCACCCGTCCGCCTTCGCGCTGACCGCCGGGCACCTCGGTGAAATCGATGTAGACCTCGTCCACGCCCCGGTTTTCCATGACCGGTGCGATGTCCGTGATGATGGCCTTGAAGCGCTGCGAATAGTGCCGGTACTGCGCAAAGTCCACCGGCAGCAGCACCGCCTGCGGGCAGAGCTGCGCGGCTTTCATCAGCCCCATGGCCGAGCCCACGCCGAACTGGCGTGCCGCATAGGTGGCGGTGGTGATCACGCCGCGCCCGGTGTAGTCGCGCAGCAGCGGAAATTCAGCCACAGGAATCTCGTGCAGCGCCCGGCTGGTGTCACCCAGCATCAGGTCCTCGTCAGCCTTGCGCCGCCCGCCGCCAATCACCACCGGCAAGCCCTTGAGCTGCGGGTAGCGCAGCAACTCCACCGACGCGTAAAACGCATCCATGTCCAGGTGCGCGATGCGGCGCAAAGGCAGATCTGTCACGCCAGCGGCTCCCCGTGCTGCGCTGGGTTCGGTGTTCGGGGTCTAGCCCGCAGTCGGGAAGGTTCCGGGCAGCAAGATGCTGCGGTCCACGTTTTGGATGTTGGTGTGCCCGCAAAACGCCATGGTGATGTCCAGCTCTTTGTGGATGATCTGCAGCGCCTTGGTCACGCCGGCTTCACCCATCGCACCCAGGCCGTAGGCCATGGCGCGGCCGATCAGCGTGCCGCGTGCGCCCAGCGCCCAGGCTTTGAGCACGTCCTGCCCGCTGCGGATGCCGCCGTCCATCCAGACCTCGATGTCCGAGCCTACGGCTGCGACGATGGCCGGCAGCGCCTCGATGCTTGACTGCGCGCCGTCCAGCTGCCGCCCGCCGTGGTTGCTCACCACCAGCGCGTCGGCCCCGCTAGCCACCGCCAGGCGGGCGTCTTCCACGTCTTGAATGCCTTTCAAGATCAGCTTGCCGCCCCATTGCTCCTTAACCCAAGCGATGTCGGCCCAGGACAGGCGCGGGTCAAACTGCTCGTTGGTCCAGGCCGCCAACGAATTCATGTCGCTCACCTCCTTGACATGGCCGACCAGGTTGCCAAACGTGTGGCGGCGCGTGCCCGCCATGCCCAGGCACCAGCGCGGCTTGGTCATGAGGTTGATGATGTTGGCAATCGTGGGGCGGGGCGGGGCGGTCAGGCCGTTTTTCAGGTCTTTGTGGCGCTGGCCGATC
>CANFHZ010000015.1 GCA_947446885.1 Comamonadaceae bacterium | reverse complement strand
GGCCGCTTTTTGCGCGGCGCAGAAGGTGCAGTGGTCGGTGGCCGTGGTGTGCAAGCTGCCGGCTTGCAGGCCGCGCCACAAAAATTCCTGGTTGCCCTTGGGGCGGAAGGGCGGGCTCATGACATGGCCTGCGGCGTAGGCGAAGTCGGGGTCGCGGTAGACGCTGTCGTCAATCACCAGATGCCCGGCCAGCACTTCGCCGTAGACACGCTGGCCGCGCGCGCGGGCGCGCGCAATGGCCTCGGCCGCTTCGATGCAGCTCACATGCACCACATAAATCGGCACATTCAGCACATCGGCAATGGCAATGGCGCGGTTGGCGGCTTCGCCCTCGACCATGGGTGGGCGCGAGAGCGGGTGGCCCTCAGGACCGGTGATGCCCATGTCGGCCACGGTCTGTTGCAGCAGGTAGACCAGCTCGCCGTTCTCCGCGTGCACCGTGGGCATGGCGCCCAGCTCCAGGCTGCGCTTGAAGCTGTTCACCAGCGTCTCGTCGTCGCACATGATGGCGTTTTTGTAGGCCATGAAGTGCTTGAAGCTGTTCACGCCTTCTTCTTGCACCAGCGTGCCCATCTCTTGGCGCACCTGCTCGCTCCACCAGGTGATGGCGACGTGGAAGCTGTAATCGCCCGCAGATTTTTCGGCCCAGCCGCGCCAGGTGTGGTAGGCCTCCATCAAGCTTTGCTGGGGGTTGGGGATGACGAAATCAATGATGGTGGTGTTGCCCCCGGCCAAGCCCGCAGCCGTGCCGGTGAAGAAGTCGTCCATGGTGGTCGTGCCCATGAAGGGCAGCTGCATGTGCGTGTGCGGGTCAATACCGCCGGGCATGACGTACTGGCCGCCCGCGTCCACCACCGTTGCGCCAGCGGGGGCGCTGAGGTTCTCGCCAACGGCTGTGATCTTGCCGTCCTGAGTGATCACATCAGCACGGAAAGCGCGGTCTGCGTTGACAACGGTACCGCCACGGATGAACAGGGTGCTCATACAAAAATCCTTTTGAATCGGTTCGGCTGGCTGGGGGCAGGGAACATTGTGACCTAGGCGGCCACGCGCATAGGGTTGTTGGGGTGGGTGGTCCAGTCACCGTGCGTGGCGCTGGCTGGCGTGCCGGTGCGCTGGTCTATCTCGCCGGGCGCCAGGGTGCGCAGGGTGATGCACTGCGGAACCGGGCAGGCCACCACACACAGGTTGCAACCCACGCATTCGTCTTCCATCACCTCGAAGTGGCGCTTGCCGTTCTTGGTGGCGGTAATGGCCTGGTGGGAGGTGTCTTCGCAGGCGATGTGGCATCGGCCGCACTGGATGCAGCTGTCTTGGTCGATCACCGCTTTGGAGATGTGGTTGAGGTTCAGGAACTGCCATTGCGAGACCGTGGGCAGGGCGCGGCCCACGATGTCAGACACTGCGCCAATGCCTTTTTCGTCCATGTAGTTGGACAGGCCGTCGGCCATGTCCTGGACGATCTTGAAGCCGTAGACCATGGCGGCTGTGCAGACCTGCACATTGCCTGCGCCCAGCGCCAGGTAGTCCAGCGCGTCGCGCCAGGTCCCCACACCGCCAATGCCGGAGATGGGAAGACCGGCGGTCTGGCTGTCGCGGGCGATTTCGGCCACCATGTTCAGCGCGATCGGCTTGACCGCCGGGCCGCAGTAGCCGCCGTGTGAGCCCATGCCGCCGGTCGAGGGGCTCATGGTCAGGCTGTCCGGGTCCACGCCCATGATGGAGTTAATGGTGTTGATGAGGGATACCGCGTCGGCCCCGCCTTTTTTGGCGGCGCGCGCCGGGTTGCGTATGTCGGTGATATTCGGCGTGAGCTTGACGATGACCGGCAACCGGCTGTACTGCTTGCACCAGGCGGTGACCATCTCGATGTACTCGGGCACCTGCCCGACGGCCGCGCCCATGCCGCGCTCGCTCATGCCGTGGGGGCAGCCGAAGTTCAGCTCCACCCCGTCAGCGCCCGTGTCCTCGACGCGCGGAAGGATGGCTTTCCAGGCTTGTTCCTCGCAGGGAACCATGAGCGAGACCACCATGGCGCGGTCCGGCCACAGTTTTTTCACTTCAGCTATTTCTTTTAGATTCAGCTCTAAGTCTCTGTCGGTAATCAATTCAATGTTGTTGAATCCGATCAGGCGTCGGTCCGGCGTGTGCAGCGCGCCGTAGCGCGGGCCGCTGACGTTGACGATGGGCGGACCGGCTTCGCCCAGAGTTTTCCAGACCACGCCGCCCCAGCCCGCCTCGAAGGCGCGGTTGACGTTGTAGGCCTTGTCGGTGGGTGGCGCGGAGGCCAGCCAGAAGGGGTTGGGGCTGTGGATGCCGGCGAAAACAGAGTGCAGATTGGCCATATGGGTGTTCCTTGCGGCTCAGGCGCTGAGGGCTTGGTGGATGGATTGGGCGGCGACTTTGCCGTGCTCTACGGCTTCGACGGTCAGGTCGCGCCCGCCGTGGCAGCAGTCGCCGCCAGCCCAGACCTTGGCGTGGCTGCTGCGTTGGTGGGCATCGGCCACGATGCGGCCCTGGCGCAACTCCAACAAGCTGCCCAGCGGCTGCACGTCGGGGCTTTGGCCGATGGCTTTGAGCACCAGGTCCGCTTCCACCGTGAATTCCTCGGAGCCGGTGACCAGCTTGCTGCCTTCCATGCGGGTAGCCGCGAAACGTACGCCGCGCACCGCGCCGCCCTCGGCCAGTACCTCCCGCGGCGCCGCCCAGTGGCGGATGTGCACGCCGTTTTCCAGCGCCCAGGCCTGCTCGTGCCCGGATGCGCCCATATCAGCTGCGCCCCGGCGGTAGACCATGGTGACGCTCTGCGCTCCCAGTTTTTTGGACTGCACGGAGGCGTCCACCGCCGTCATGCCCCCGCCGATCACCACCACGTGGCGGCCCACCGGCACGCTGGCGTAATCCTGCGCCTGGCGCAGTTCGGCGATGAACTCGACCGCGTTGCGCAGCCCTGTGGCTGCGGGCTCAGGGATGCCGATGCTGTTCACCCCACCTAGGCCCATGCCCAGAAAAACCGCGTCGTAGTCCCGGGTCAGCTGCTCCAGCGTGATGTCCCCACCCAGGCGTTGGCCATGGCGCACGCTGATACCGCCAATCGACAGCAGCCAGGCCACTTCCTTTTGCGCAAAGTCATCGGTGGTTTTGTAGGTGGCCAGACCGTATTCATTCAGGCCGCCGGCTTTGGGCTGGGCGTCGAACAGCACCACATCGTGCCCGCGCCGCGCCAGACCGTGGGCACAGGCCAGACCGGCTGGCCCCGCGCCCACCACGGCCACGGTTTTGCCGGTGGCAGCCGCCCGGCTGAACAGCGGCGCACCGGGTTTTTGCAGGTAGCTGTCGGTGGCAAAACGTTGCAGCGCTCCGATTTCTACGGGCTTGTCCTCGGACGTGTTGCGCACACAGGCCTGCTCGCACAGCACCTCGGTCGGGCAGACCCGGGCGCACATGCCGCCCAGGGGGTTGGATTCCAGAATGGTGTGTGCCGCACCGCGCACATTGCCATCGGCGATGCGCTGGATGAAGCTGGGCACATCGATGCCGGTGGGGCAGGCGGTCTGGCAGGGGGCGTCAAAGCAGTAGTAGCAGCGATCGGCCTCGTTTTTGGCCTGGAACACCGACAGCGGCGGGTGCGCATCGCAAAAATTGGCGTGGTATTGCGCGGCGGACAAGCGGCCCGCATGGACGCCGGGCGTGGATGCATCGATGGTCATATTCGGTCTTCCAGACAGCTCAGATCGCACCATTACAGGGCGCAAGTTGGGTTTTACCAATTGGTAAAAACCCTAGCGGCTGATGGTGCAACATCCGTACCAGCCGTGAAAAAATCTGTCCCCCACGCCACCGCCAAAGTTCCACGGGTTCGCGCCAGCCGCGAGCAGCTGGAGCACGACATCCTGGACGCCGCCAAAAAGCTGTTCGCCCAGCGTGGCTACGGCGGGGTGTCGCTGGACCATATTGCCAAGGCGGTCGGTGCGTCCAAGCAAAACCTGCTGTATTACTTTCCGAGCAAAGAGGCGCTGTACCGGCGGGTCTTGCACGGCGTACTTGATGTCTGGCTGCTCTACATGGACAGGCTGAGCCAGCGCCAGGACGACCCGGAGCTGGCCCTGCGGGAGTACATTGCCGGCAAGCTTCGCTTCTCCCGGGAGCGGCCGGATGATTCGCGTGTCTATGCCAATGAGGTTCTTTCCGGTGCACCGCTGTTTGCTGCGGAGATTGCTGAGCGCGTTGTGCCCTCTTTGCAGGCAGATGTGGCGATGTTCAACCGCTGGGCCGCGCAGGGCCTGTGCCGGCCGGTGGATGGCCAGCATCTGATGATTTTGCTGTGGGCCTCAACCCAGGTCTACGCCGACTGGGCCAGCCAGATCAGCCTGGTGTTGGGCAAACCGGCACTGGAGGCACAGGACTTTGCTGATGCCGAGTCCATGATTGTGGACATGGTGCTGCGCACCGTATTGGTTCCTGCCCTGCGCTGAAGCACCGTTTTGGCTCGCGTGCCGATTGGCCTTCAGTCCACCCCCAGGATACGGTGCAGGCGTTTGCTGGTGGTGGTGTATTCCAGCGTGACCGGGTGCTGCGGCGCAATCAGCGCCATGGCGCCGAAGGCTGCCAGTGTGGCCTCGTGGAATCCGCTGAGGATCAGCTTTTTCTTGCCCGGATAGGTGTTGATATCGCCCACCGCGAAGATGCCCGGCTCGGTGGTCTGGAAGTTTTCGGTGTTCACGGGGATTTGCTTGCGCTCCAGGGCCAAGCCCCAGTGCGCCAGCGGTCCGAGCTTGGGCGACAGCCCCAGCGCCACCAGCAACTGGTCAACCGGCAATTCCTGCGTTGCGCCGTCCGGCAGCGCAACCGTCAGGCTGCACAAACGACCCTGGAGCGCGGTGCTGGCAATCGGCTGTCCAGCCACAAACTGCAGGCGGCCTTGGGCAATCGCCGCGTGCACCTGCTCCAACAGGCTCTCGGGCGCCTGCAGCTGCGTGCGGCGGTGCAGCAGGGTTACCGATCTGCCTTGCGCGCACAGCGCCATGGCCCAGCCCAGCGCCGCTTCCTCGCCGCCAAAAACCACTACCGCGCCCGCAGGATGCACCGGCAGCGCCGAGGGGTGGTAATGCAGCTGCGTACCAGCGTACTGCTGGCAATCGCTCAGGGGAAAACTGCGGGGAACAAATGCGCCCACACCTGCAGCGATGAAAACCGTGGTGCTGAGAAACTGCGCCCCGGTGGACGTGGTGACTGCAAAGCGCCCATCGGCATGGCGTTGCAGGCCTTCGACTTGCTGGCCCACATGGAATGTGGCGTGCATGGGTGCAATTTGCGCTTGCAGGCGCTGCACCAGCTCCCGCCCGGTGCAGACGCTGATGGCGGGGATGTCGTAAATCGGCTTGTCGGCGTAGAGTTCTATGCACTGGCCGCCTATATAGGGGAGGGCGTCGACGACGTGGGTCCGCACGCCATGCAGGCCGAGTTGGAAGACCTGGAACAAACCCACCGGCCCGGCGCCGATGATCAGGGCGTCGGTGGCGGTGGGTTCCAAAGGCGGACCTGCTGAATGCGTTGCCGCAAGCGGATCAGCGGACCAGCGCGGAGAGCTTGTCGGTTTTGTCTTTCCAGTCGTCTGCATCCGGCAGCGGCGATTTGCGTTTGGTGATGCTCTTCCAGGTGGGCAGCCGCGCCAGTTCGGCGTTCAGCGCGACCATGTGCATCTGGTCGGCGGGGGCGTCTTCTTCAGCGTAGATGGCGTTGACCGGGCACTCGGGAATGCATACGGCGCAGTCTATGCACTCGTCCGGGTCAATGGTCAGAAAGTTGGGGCCTTCGCGAAAGCAGTCCACCGGGCAGACGTCGACGCAGTCGGTGTATTTGCACTGGATGCAGGCTTCGGTAACGATGTGGGTCATGGGATTGAATGGGGATGTTTCTGCGCGACCGCCCGTGAGCGGGATCGACCTCAGATTTTACGGGGCTTTGAAAACAATCGGGGTCAGATTCCGATTCATCCCTACGCGGCGGCGCGGGCACAATAGCCCCCGCCATGTCTGTTTACACCGTCTACCGTCAGGAGCTGCAGAATCGGGGCTTTCACAGCGATCCCGCCCAGATGCGGGCCGTGGAGGCCTTGGAGCGCTGCGCCGATGAGTGGTCCCAGTACAAGCACCGCCGCTCCAACGCGATCAAGAAGCTGCTGGTTCATCCGCCGATTCCGCGCGGCGTCTACCTGTACGGGGGCGTGGGCCGCGGCAAAAGTTTTTTGATGGACTGTTTTTTTGACGCCGTACCCCTGGTGCGCAAAACCCGCTTGCATTTCCATGAGTTCATGCGCGAGGTGCACCACCAGCTCAACGAACTCAAAGGGGTGGCCGATCCCTTGGACGAACTCGCCCGGCGCATGGCCAGACGCCATCGGCTGCTGTGTTTTGACGAATTCCATGTGGCCGACATCACCGATGCGCTGATCCTGCACCGGCTGCTGTCCGCTTTGTTTGAAAACGGCGTGGGTTTTGTGACCACCTCGAACTTCAAGCCCGACGACCTGTACCCCGACGGTATGCACCGGGACCGGCTCTTGCCCGCCATTGATTTGCTCAACGAAAAGCTGGATATCGTGAGCGTCGATAACGGTATTGACTACCGCCACCATGCGCTCGCCGACGCGCGTTACTACCTGACGCCACCGGGTGCGCAGGCAGACGCCAAGATGGCCTCCATGTTCAACGCCATGGCACGGGTTAAAGACCAGAACCCGGTGCTGATGGTGGAAGGCCGGGAACTGCGGGCGCGCCGTTTGGCCGGACGCTTGGCCTGGTTTGACTTTGCGACCCTGTGCGGTGAGGCGCATTCACAAAACGATTTTCTGGAGCTGGCAGGGCGTTTTGATGCGGTTTTTTTGAGTGGTGTGCCGGTCATGGATGCCGACATGGCCTCGCAGGCGCGGCGTCTGACCTGGTTGGTCGATGTGCTGTACGACCGGCAGGTGCGTCTGGTGCTCTCCGCGGCGGTTGAGCCCGAGGGCTTGTACCTTGTTGGACCGCAGGCCCATGAGTTTCCCCGCACGGTCTCGCGTTTGCATGAAATGCAGGCGGCGGATTTCGCCCAACACGGTCCGCGTCACGTGGATACCGCCTTGGTATGACCCCTCTGCGCCTCCGCTGGCTGGCTTTTGCGTTCGTTCTGTCGGCTGCGGCGCTCCCGTGGCAAGCCCGGGGCGCCGAGATTTCCGACCCGCAGTTGCTGGCCCAGATGGAAGCACTCTCAGCGCAGCGCCAGGCCGTGAAAGTGGAACACGACGAACTGGACAGCGCCTGCTACCGCCGCTTTGCCGTGAATAGCTGCCGTGCGGATGTCGCCCGCGCGCGGCGCGCGGCTATTACCGTCATCAAAAAGCAGGAGCTGGCGATTGCCGAGCAACAACTCTTTCTGATTGCGCAAGAGCAGGATCGCGCGGACCAGCTGCGGCGCGAAACTGCCGCGCAACAGGAGCTGGAGCGTCAGCAGCGCCTGGTTGAGCGGGCTCAGCGCGAGGCGCAGCGTTTGGAACGCGGCCAGGCGCGTGACGATGAGGAACTCCAGCGGCAGGCTCGCCAGCGCGAGCGGGCCCAACGCGAGGAGGAGCGTGCGCAGCGCTTGCAGGATCGCGCGGCGCTGGAGCAGGAGGCCTTGGAGCGGGCGGCCGCGCAAGTGGAAAAAGCGCGGGCCATGCAAGACAAGCAGACCGAACACGCTGCGGTGGCAGCCAACGCGGGCGGTGCTGCGGGGGAAGAGGAAAAAGCCCGCGCCCTGGAGGAAAAGCGGGCTGCGCACGCCGCCGTTGCAGCCTCTGCGCCCGGCGCTGCTGCGCTCGATGCGAAACAGCGTGCGCTGGAAGAAAAACGGGCGGCCCATGCGGCGGTCGCGGCGTCTGCGGATACAGCGTCCGGGCCGCAGGATCGGGCGCGTGCTTTAGATGAGAAGCGCGCCGCACATGCGGCTGGTATGGGCGTGATGCCCAGGCGTGCTGCCAGCAAACCCGCTGCGCCGTCCCAGGAGCCCGGAGCAGCGGATCTGCCGGGCAAGGAGTCTGCATTCGCCCGCAAACAAAAAGAACTCGCCGAGCGCCTTGCCGAACGCGAGCGGCGGTTGCGCGAGGCACAGGGCTCCCAGGCCGCGCCGCTGCCGGTCTCTCCCTGAGGCGGTTCCGGGGTGCCGCTGACTGCTGCTGTGCGCCAGGTTTTCGCGCCCGACGGGCCGCTGGTGCGCGACATACCTGGCTTTGCGCCCCGACCCGGCCAAACCGAGATGGCGCTGGCGGTGGCGCGTACGGTCCAAGGCGGTGGTGCACTGGTCGTGGAGGCTGGTACCGGGGTTGGCAAGACCTATGCGTATCTGGCACCCGCGCTGCTCAGCGGTGCGCGGGTGCTGGTCTCCACCGCGACCAAAACCCTACAGGATCAGCTGTATCTGCGCGACATCCCTCGCCTTGCCGCTAGCCTGGGTGTCCCCCTGCGTCTGGCCTTGCTCAAAGGGCGCAGCAGCTATCTGTGCATGCAGCGTCTGGATGCGGTCTGCGCGCACGATACTGCGGCGCATGTGCCGACCGGGCAGCAGCGTCTCTTGGCCCAGGCCCGGATCTGGGCGCAGGCCACAAGCAGCGGCGATGTGGCCGAGCTGCCGGAGCTGGATGAAGCCTCGCCGCTGCTGCCTTTGATCACGTCCACCCGTGAAAACTGCCTGGGCGCTGCCTGCCCGCGCCTGGATCAGTGCCATGTGAACCGGGCCCGCCGCTTGGCACTGGCGGCCGATGTCGTGGTGGTCAACCACCATCTCTTTTTTGCCGACCTGCAGGTGCGCGAGTCGGGCGTGGCGGAGCTGCTGCCCAGCGCCAGCGTGGTCGTGTTTGACGAGGCGCACCAGCTCAATTCCATTGGCTTGCAGTTTTTGTCAACGCAAACCGGCAGCGCAGCGTGGAGCCGCCTCGCCGCAGACGTGATGCGCCAGGCCGACGGCCCACAGTGCGGCTTCGCCGATTGGCACGGACTGTCAGCCGCTCTGGCCCACGCCGTGCAAGGCTTGCGTGCGCTGTGTGCGCACGCGACGGGTCGGCAGCGACTGCCCTGGTTGGACGGCGCACCTGAGGGGGTGGACAGCATGGCATGGAACACGGCGCTGGGCTGCATCGCTACCGCTCTGGAGCAGGCCCATCACCACCTGGAGGCGCTGGGCGACGCGGCTCCATCGATGCACCAAATGGCCGAGCGCGCGCGCGCATTCATCGAGCAGCTGCACGTATTCACCGGCGCAACGCCACCCGGCCAGGTGCGCTGGATCGAGTCAGGCGCTGCGCTGCGTTTGTGTGCTTCGCCGCTCAATATCAGTGCTGTCATGCGAGCGCATGTGGCTCAGACCGACCAGGCCAGCCGAGCCTGGATTTTCACCTCGGCCACTTTGGGCACCGACGAGGCCTTGCGCTGGTTTGTCGCGCCCTGCGGGTTGGGTGATGCCCGCATCGTGCGGGTTCCAAGCCCCTTCAATTACCCGCAGCAGGCCGGCTTGTATGTGCCCCGGAACTTCCCGGATCCCGCGCATGCGGAACACAGCCAGGCGGTGGCCGATTTGGCGGCCCATGCGGCCATGCGCATCGGTGGGAAAACCATGGTGTTGACAACCACCTTGCGCGCGGTCGAGGCAGTGCGGCTGCACCTGCAGACGTACATGGCCAGGGTAAGCAGCGGAGCGCTGGAAGTTCTGGCGCAGGGAGATGCCTCCAAGCGTGAGTTGCTGGAGCGCTTTGCTGCCCATGTACAGCGCCCGGATGGCGGCGCAATTTTGGTGGCCTCTGCCTCGTTCTGGGAGGGGATTGACCTGGCCGGTGCGGTTTTGCAGGTGCTGCTGATTGACAAGCTCCCGTTCGCTCCACCCGATGATCCGCTGGTGCGGGCCCAGACCGATGCCTGCACGGCTGCCGGGGGAAATCCCTTCAAGGACATTCACCTGCCCCGCGCGGCCATGGTGCTCAAGCAGGGCGCGGGTCGATTGATTCGGGGCGAGTCGGACCGCGGCTTGCTGGTGGTCTGCGATACCCGCTTGCACACACGGGCCTATGGAAAACAGCTGCTCCAGGCTCTGCCGCCCATGCGCCGCCTGCACGATGAGGCCGAATGGGATGCCGCTCTGGGGCAGTTGGACGGGCGTGCTGCGCGTTTGGACTAGCGTTTGAGCCAGTCGTCGCCTTCCCCGGCCGGGCCGAGGTAGGCCGAGTCTGGAAAGCTGGCCGCCAGCACCCTGCGGGCGTCGTCGCGCATCGCAGGCAGGCCCATGACGTCATAGGCCTTGTAAATCAGAAACAAGGCTTCCTCGACGGCGGGCACGTTGCGGTATTCAGATACGGCGTTTTGGGCGCGGTTGATCGCAGCCAAGTAGGCGCCCCGGCGGAAATAGTATTTGGCGACAAAAACGTCGTACTTGGCCAGAGCCGCAACCGTGAAGCCCATGCGCTGACGTGCATCGTCTGCGTAGCGTGATTGGGGGAATCGGGTCACCAGTTCGCTGAATGCGTCGAACGATTCGCGCGCGGCTTTCTGGTCGCGCTCGGCCAGATCCTGCCCGGTGTAGCGCCCGAACATGCCCAGGTCGTTATTGAAGGTCACGACACCTTTTAAATACAGCGCGTAGTCCAGCGCGGGGCTGGCAGGGTTGAGCCGGATGAAGCGGTCAATCGTGGCCAGCGCCATCACCGGTTCGCGCGCCAGGTAATAGGCGTAGGCTTTATCCAGCTGGGCTTGCAATGCCAGCGGACTTCCCGCAGCACGGGCCTCTAGCTTTTCATACAAGGCGATGGCTTTTTCGAACTGCTGGTTCGACATTTCGTCCTTGGCGTCTGCGTACAGCTGCGCGGGTGTCATACCCAGCGTTTTATCCACCACAGCAGTAGAGCAGGCACCCACGCCAATCGCCAGGGACAGCAGCGCCACGGTGTGCAGCGAGCGCAAACGTTTCGTATCGCACCACAGCGCTGATAATTTGCCGCACAACATCATGGAATATTCCTTGGAACCGAAGCCGCTCAGTATAGCCATCGACCCTCTTGCAAGCGGCTTCGAGGATGCCGATATCCAGGACGATGCTATGGAGTGTCGCCAGCTCCGGCTGGGCCCACCGCAGCATGGCTTGCGGCTGGACCGGGCTCTGGCGGACACTGTTCCCGAGTTTTCGCGCAGTTACTTGCAACAGCTCATTGAAGCGGGTCATGTGGCGCTGAACGGGCGCACCACCCGCAAGCAGTCGACCACAGTGCGCTGTGATGACCGTTTGGAAGTCAGTTTGCAGCCCACGCCGCAGAGCACCGCGTTCAAGCCCGAAGCCATGGCGCTGGATGTGGTCTACCGCGATGCCGACGTGCTGGTCATCAACAAGCCCGCAGGTCTTGTGGTTCACCCGGCGCCTGGCAACTGGAGCGGAACTTTGCTCAACGGCTTACTGGCGCTTGACGCGGCGCTGTTGGCCGTACCGCGCGCAGGCATCGTGCACCGCCTGGACAAGGAAACCAGCGGGCTGATGGTGGTGGCCCGTAACCGGGCTGCAATGGATGCACTGGTGGCCGCCATCGCGCAGCGCAGCGTGGGGCGCGAATACCTGGCGCTGGCGCAGGGCCGCTGGGCCCGTGGCTCGCCCTGGCATGCGGATCGCGCGATTGGCCGCGATCCGCGTAACCGCCTGCGCATGGCGGTTGTGGATTTGTCGCACCAGCCGGGTAAGGCTGCTGCGACCGATATCCACCTGCTGACCAACAGTGACCAGATGTGTCTGGTGCGCTGTGTGCTGCACACTGGGCGCACCCACCAAATACGGGTGCACATGGCGGACTTGGGTCACCCCTTGGTCGGCGACACGGTATACGGCGGCCGGCCCGCAGCCGGGCTGGCGGGGCAGGCCCTGCATGCGTTTCGTCTGACCTTTGCGCATCCCTTGACGGCCAAGGTGCTGCGCTTTGAGGCCGCGCCGCCGCCCGGTTTTCTCGCTGCCCTTGCCTCAGTAGGCCTCGTATACAATGATTTTCCACCTCCGGGATGAGGGCTTTGCAGCCAATATCCCGGCGCTCCAACGGCGCATTTGATGCGCGCGCGGTCTGAGCTCCAGGTGCAGCGCGTCCGCCACGTCCCTTTTTCTGCGTCATTGCGGGTCTGGCCAACGGTCCACAGTCTTGAAGGAAATCTATGCTCGATGCCAAACGGGTACTGGAGGCGGCGCTTTTGTGCGCAGAGCAGCCCATGTCGATGCGCGAAGCGCGTGCCCTGTTTGATGAGACGGTGGAAGAGCCGCAGCTGCACGCTTTGCTGGAGGAGATTCGCGGTGAATGGGCTGATCGGGGCTTGCAGTTGGCGCAGGTGGCCAGTGGCTGGCGCTTTCAAAGCCACCCCGATATGGCGCATTACCTGGAAAAGCTGCACCCCGAAAAGCCGCCGCGATACAGCCGCGCGGTATTGGAAACCCTGGCCATCATCGCCTACCGTCAACCCGTGACGCGCGGCGACATCGAAGAAATCCGGGGCGTGGCGATCAACAGCCAGTTGATAAAGCAGCTGGAAGACCGCGGCTGGGTCGAGACCGTAGGGCACCGCGAATCGGTCGGACGCCCGGCGCTACTGGCGACCACCCGGCAATTTCTCGATGACCTCGGACTGGCTTCGCTACGAGATCTTCCCGCCTTGAGCGCGCCGGGCCAGGCGGGCGATGCCCTGGGCGAATTGCTGGATGCGGTGGATCCGGCACCGGCACTTCAGCAGCCCGATTCTGAAAGCGTTGCTTTGCCGTTTTCGGATGCGCTGCCCAGTGCGCAAACCCCGGCACACGATGCCGATCCCGTCGATCCCAACGACCCTGCCACCAGCGAAAACACCGTATGAACCATCCCGACCAGCCGATCATCCCTGCCGGGGCCGTTCCTGCAATCGCTGAAGACGCGGCAGAGGCGTTTTCTGCTCAGGAGCCGCAGCCTGCGGTGGTGCCGGGCGATTTGGCGACCGCGCCAGGCTGGCCCGGCAGTCCTTTTCTGGACATTATTTCGGGCCAGTTCGACGCGGCTGATGGGGGTGATTCCGAGATTGCCTTGCCCAAACGGGTGCTGGCGCCCCAGGTCGAAACACCCAAACTGCACAAAGTGCTGGCGCAGTCGGGCATGGGCTCTCGCCTGGAGATGGAGCAGCTCATCATGGAAGGACGGATCTCGGTCAATAACGAGCCCGCCCATATTGGTCAGCGCATCCAGTTCGGTGACACCATCAAGGTCAACGGCAAGCCGATCCGTTTCCGCATCGACCCGCCGCCGGCGCGTGTGATTGCGTACCACAAGCCTGCGGGCGAAGTCGTTACCCATGACGATCCGCAGAACCGGCCTACGGTGTTTCGTCGGCTGCCCAAACTGCCGCAAGGCAAGTGGCAGTCGGTCGGTCGGCTGGACTTGAACACCGAAGGACTCCTGTTGTTCACCAGCTCGGGCGACCTGGCCAACAAATTGATGCATCCCCGCTTCGGGCTCGAGCGGGAATACGCTGTACGCGTGCTGGGCGCCTTGAGCGCCGATGAAAAGCACACATTGGTTTCGGGCGTCATGCTCGACGACGGCTTGGCACAGTTTGGTGCGATTGAAGACGGCGGCGGTGAGGGCTCCAACTGTTGGTACCGGGTGACGATTTCTGAGGGGCGCAACCGCGAGGTGCGCCGCATGGTCGAGGCGGTGGGCCATGCGGTCAGCCGCTTGATCCGCATCCGGTATGGGGCCATGGTTTTGCCGCGCGGCCTCAAACGGGGCGAATGGATGGAGCTGGACCAGGCCGATATTGCGGCGCTGGCCCAGGCAGCTGGCGAGCGCGGAGCACGCGGCGCAACTGGGCCGGTTCGCGCGGACGGAAAAGAGGGTGGGCGCAAACCGGGTTTGCGCGGGCCGCTGGTGTCGCGTGCCAGGCGCGACAAAGACCGCAGCCGGGGCCGGGATCCCGGGGCGCAGGCGGGGTCCGGTGGCGGGCGGCAGGCACCGCGCGCGCCCAAAGCGGAGGCGCAACCTGATCCGATGCGTACATCGCTGGGCTATATCGGCACCGACAGCCTGAGCCGGCAACGGCAGCAAGATGCCCGTAAAGGCCGTTCCGGCCGGGGGGCAGGGCGCAAAAACGGCCCTTTCGGCGGATTCGGGCGCTAGGGCCTGAATGCTAAAATCCAAAAGTTTCGTGGCAACCTGCTGCGGGAAATAACTCTTGAAGAACAACGACTTATGACCATTGAAAAGACCCTCTCCATCATCAAACCAGATGCTGTTGCCAAAAATGTGATCGGCCAGATCTATGCGCGTTTTGAAGGCGCCGGTTTGAAAGTGGTTGCATCGCGCATGGCCCACCTGTCGCGCGGCGAAGCCGAAGCCTTTTACGGCGTGCACAAAGACCGTCCTTTCTTCAAAGATCTGGTGGCCTTCATGATTTCCGGTCCCGTGATGATTCAGGTTTTGCAGGGTGAGGGCGCTATCCAGAAAAACCGTGACCTGATGGGCGCAACCGACCCGAAAAAGGCCGCACCGGGCACCATCCGCGCCGATTTTGCCGACAGCATTGATGCCAACGCGGTGCACGGGTCCGACGGTCCCGACACCGCTGCCGCCGAAATCGCCTTCTTCTTCGCCGGCATGAACGTGTTTTCCGGCTGAATTTCACTATGAAGGCCAACCTGCTCGACTTTGATATCGAGGGCTTGGCCGCTTTTTGCGCGGCTTTGGGCGAAAAGCCCTTCCGCGCCACCCAGCTTTTCCGCTGGATTCACCAGCGCGGAGCGGCAGATTTCTCGGCAATGACCGACCTGGCGAAGTCGCTGCGTGACAAGTTGGCGGTGTCCGCCTGCGTGGCCGCCCCCACCGTTCTCTCTCAGCAAGCGTCTTCGGACGGCACCATGAAGTGGTTGTTTGATGTCGGCGGTGGTGATGCGGTGGAGGCGGTGTTTATCCCTGAAACCGACCGCGGAACCCTGTGCATTTCGTCCCAGGCGGGTTGCGCAGTGGGCTGCCGCTTTTGTTCCACCGGGCACCAGGGTTTCAGCCGCAACCTCAGCACCGGTGAAATCGTGGCGCAGCTCTGGTTTGCCGAGCATTTTTTGCGTAAACACCTCAGGCGCGAAACCCGCGTGATCTCCAACGTGGTGATGATGGGCATGGGTGAGCCACTGCAGAACTATGCTGCTCTGGTCCCGGCGTTGCGCGTGATGCTCAGCGACCACGGCTATGGCCTGTCGCGACGCCGGGTGACTGTCTCGACATCAGGGGTGGTGCCGATGGTGGATCGCCTGGCGGCGGACTGCCCCGTTGCGCTGGCGGTGTCCCTGCATGCGCCCGACGACGCATTGCGCAGCCAGTTGGTACCTCTCAATCTCAAATACCCTTTGGTGGAGTTGCTCAGCGCATGCGAGCGCTACCTTTCACACGCGCCACGGGACTTCATCACGTTTGAATACTGCATGCTCGACGGCGTCAATGACAGCGTCGAGCAGGCCCGGCAGCTGGTGAGCCTGTTGGGCTCGTACGCGGGCGGCGCACCCTGGTGCAAGCTCAACCTGATTCCTTTCAATCCCTTTCCTGCCTCCGGTCTGCTGTGCGCGCCGCCGCAGCGCGTACAGGCGTTCGCGCAGGTGCTGATGGCTGCGGGCCTGACCACAACGGTGCGCAAAACGCGAGGGCAAGACATTGACGCTGCTTGTGGCCAACTCGCTGGCGATGTGATGGACCGCACCCGTGTCCAGCAGCGCATCGCAAACCAGCGCGCGGTACAGGTGGTACGCCCGCCGGTGTCGCTTTCAGGAGCGGCCCTGTGAGCCGTTTACCGGGCCGTGCCCCGGCCGCTTTCTGGTTCGCCGTTGCGCTGTTGCTGGCGCTGGGCGCTTGTGCCGGTGGAGGCGCGGTGCGTGGTGCTTCAGGTGCTGCCGACCTACCTACCGAGTCGGACAAAACGCCGGATCAAAAGCGGGCGCTTTTGCGTTTGGAGCTTGCTGGCGGGTATTTCAGCAAGGGCCAGAATTTGGTGGCGCTTGATGAGGTGAAGCAGGCCATCGCGCTGAATCCGAATTCGGCAGATGCCTACAGCTTGCGCGGCCTGATCTATGCCCGCATGGGTCAATTGGATTTTGCCGAGGACAGCTTCAAGCATGCACTGGCCATCGCGCCCCAGGCGGCAGCGATCCAGCACAACTACGGCGTTTTCCTGTGCCAGCAGGGACGCTCGCTGGAGGCCGAAAAGTTGTTCAACAAGGCACTGGCTACCCCTGGATATGCCGAACGGGTCAAGACCATGACCATGCTGGGCATGTGCCAGATCAAGGCCGGAGCCTCGGCGGAGGGCCGAAAGACCTTGATGCGTGCGTATGAAATCGATCCTGCCAACCCCCTGGTTGGCTACAACCTGGCCTTGAACATGGCTGAAGCGGGTGAATGGGTGCGCACGCAGTTTTATGTGGGGCGCATCCATTCCGCCGGAATACGCACCCCCGAGTCGCTGTGGCTGGCCATCAAAGCCGAGCAGCGTTTGGGCGATGCGTCTGCCATGGCCCAACTGGGATCGCAGTTGCTTACGCAATTCCCCTCATCGCCCCAAGCCCAGTGGTACGAGCGCAAGGCTTTCAATGAGTGAGCCCCAAGAAACCCCCATGTTGCGTGTGGCCGATTCAGGCTCGCGCGCTGATGCCGTGCCCGCAGCCGTGCAAGCCGGTGCCCTGTTGCAAGGCTATCGCGCGCGCGCGCGCTGTGACCTGGAAGCCCTGGCTGCGGTGATGAAGGTCCCGGTGCGCAAGCTGGAGGCCTTGGAGGCCGGTAACTTGGATAGCTTGCCCGAACCGGTGTATGTGCGTGCCATGGTGGTGGGCATGTGCCGGGTGCTCAAGGCGGATCCGCAACCGGTACTGGATCTACTGCCGAGTACCAAGCCGCATCCGCTTAAACAGGATGGTGGTATTGAGCCGGTTCCTTTTAGGGCTTTGGGCAGTGCCGCGCCCCAAGGCTTGGGCGAGATGGCGGTGAAGCCGCCGCTGCGCTGGGCGCTGGCGCTGGTGCTGGGGGCTGGTTTGCTGTACGGATGGCCGGATATCGAATCCTGGTGGACGCAAAACCGTTTGGATGAGGAAGCCCTGGCGGCGGTAAAGCCTTGGACC
This sequence comes from Comamonadaceae bacterium, assembly GCA_947446885.1. Lineage (GTDB taxonomy): Bacteria > Pseudomonadota > Gammaproteobacteria > Burkholderiales > Burkholderiaceae_C > Allorhodoferax. Next base: position 19,700 of record CANFHZ010000015.1, on the reverse strand, counting down.
GCGTCGGGACCGGTAGCTGCAGTCGCAGAGCCCGTACCCGTTTCTGCAGCGGAGCCGGTTTCTGTAGTGCCCCCTGAGCCTGCGGCTGCGGTGGAGCCGACCGTTCCCGCTCCGCCTCCTGAATCCTTGAGTTTGAAAGCCCACGGGCTCACCTGGGTCGAAGTTGTGGATGCCAAGGGCATCGTGGTTTTGCGGCGTAGTTTGGCGGATGGCGAGCGCGTCAGCGCCGAGGGCCAGTTGCCCCTGTCGGTGGTGGTCGGCCGCGCGGATGTGACCGAGGTTTGGATACGTGGCAAGGTGTTTGATGCCAAGGCGATTTCGCAGGAAAACGTCGCGCGTTTTGAGGTGAAGTAATGCATACAGACATGGCAGTGGCTCAGGGTGCGACCGCGTTTTCTGCGCCCTTGGTGCGCAAGTCCTTGCAGGCGCGTGTGGCGTGGGGCAAGCGGGTGGTGACGGTGGGCGGTGGTGCACCGGTACGCATCCAGTCCATGACCAACACCGACACCGTGGACGCGGTGGGCACAGCGATCCAGGTCAAGGAGCTGGCGAACGCCGGATCCGAAATGGTCCGCATCACGGTCAATACCCCGGAGGCGGCGCAAGCGGTCCCCTATATCCGCGAGCAGCTGGATCGCATGGGCATCGATGTGCCGCTGATCGGCGACTTCCATTACAACGGCCACCGCCTTTTGACGGACTTTCCGGACTGTGCCCAGGCCTTGTCCAAGTACCGGATCAACCCCGGAAACGTGGGCAAGGGAGATAAACATGACCGCCAGTTCTCGCAGATGGTGGAGATCGCCATGCGTTGGGACAAGCCTATCCGCATCGGTGTGAACTGGGGCAGTCTGGATCAGGAATTATTGGCACGCCTGATGGATGAAAACAGCCAGCGTGCCCAGCCCTGGGATTCCAAGCAGGTCATGTACGAGGCGCTGCTCAACTCGGCCATCGGTTCTGCCCAACTCGCGCAGTCGCTCGGGATGGAGCCCAGCCAGATTATTTTGTCTTGCAAGATGAGCGCGGTGCAGGATCTGGTTGCGGTCTACCGCGAGTTGGCTAAGCGCAGCAATTACCCCTTGCATCTGGGTTTGACCGAGGCGGGCATGGGCACACGTGGGACTGTGGCGTCCACGGCGGCGCTGTCCGTTTTGTTGCAAGAGGGCATTGGCGACACCATCCGCGTGTCACTCACTCCCGCTCCCGGCGAGGCCCGCACCCAGGAGGTATTGGTAGCCTCCGAAATTTTGCAGGCTCTGGGATTGCGCAGCTTTGTTCCCAGTGTGACGGCTTGCCCTGGATGTGGCCGCACCACCAGCACCACTTTCCAGGAATTGACCCAGCAAATTGATAACTTCTTGCGCGAGCAAATGCCGGTGTGGCGCACGACTTATCCCGGGGTGGAGTCCCTCAAGGTTGCGGTCATGGGTTGTATCGTCAACGGTCCGGGGGAAAGCAAGCATGCCGATATCGGCATCAGTCTGCCCGGCACCGGTGAAGCACCAGCGGCCCCTGTTTTTATCGATGGTGAAAAGCGCATGACTTTGCGCGGCAACGCCATTGCTACCGAATTCCAGGCAGTGGTGGAAGATTACATCCATAAACGCTTTGGCCATGGCCAGAGCCAGACATCCAACACGGTATGACATGACTGATTCCGCAACAGCGCCCAAGGCGGAGAAGCTCTCCGCCATCAAGGGCATGAACGACATCCTGCCGCCCGATTCGGCGCGCTGGGAAGCATTAGAGGGCAGCGTGCGCACCTTGATGCGCGCCTATGCCTACGAGAACATCCGCACGCCTATCGTCGAGCACACCGCCCTGTTTGTGCGCGGCCTGGGTGAGGTGACGGACATCGTTGAAAAAGAGATGTATTCCTTCGAAGACAAGCTCAACGCTGACCGTTTAACGCTGCGTCCGGAAAACACCGCGGGCGTAGTGCGCGCGGCGATTGAGCATTCCTTGCTCTACAACGGGGGCAAGCGCCTGTACTACATGGGCCCCATGTTCCGGCACGAGCGGCCCCAGCGCGGACGCTACCGGCAGTTCCACCAAATCGGTGCTGAAGCGCTCGGCTTTGGCGGCCCGGAGGTGGATGCCGAAGTCATCTTGATGGCCCACGCGCTGTGCCAGCGTTTGGGTATTGCGGATGTGGAGTTGCAGATTAACAGCCTGGGTCAACCGCAGGAGCGCAATGCCCATCGCGCGGCGCTGATCGCGCATTTTGAGGCGCACCACGACGCGCTGGACGCCGAGGCCAAACGCCGCCTGCATCTGAATCCCTTGCGCCTGCTAGACAGCAAAAACCCGGCGATGCAGGAGGTGATTGGTGCGGCACCCAAGCTCATGGATTTCCTGGGTGAGACCTCCAAAGCCCATCTGGCCGCCGTACGCGGCATCTTGAATGCCAACGGCGTGGCCCACACGCTGAACCACCGCTTGGTGCGGGGCATGGACTATTACAACCTGACGGTATTTGAATTTGTTACTACCCAGCTGGGTGCCCAGGGTACGATTTGCGCCGGCGGGCGCTATGACTACCTGATGGAGCAGGTGGGCGGTAAGCCCGCACCGGCTGTAGGTTGGGCGATGGGCATGGAGCGGGTGCTGGAGCTGATTGGTCAGCAATCGCTGGCTGTTGCACCGCTGGATGTGTATGCGCTGGTCACCAACGTTGAATTTTTCTCCCGCGTGCAGCAGTGTCTGGAACAGTTGCGCGTGCGCGGGGTGTCGGTGCAGATGCAGGCCGCTGTGGATGGTGCGATGCCAAGCATGAAAGCGCAGTTCAAGCGCGCCGATGCATCGGGCGCGCGCTACGCCTTGATATTCGGTGCCGATGAGATGGCTGACGGCTTGGTAACGATCAAAGCCTTGCGTGACCCCGCAACGCCCCAGGCTCGCCAGCCTTTGGAGGGTGTGGCGCAGTGGGCGCACAGCCTACAATCCGCTGCTTAACTAACCGACTGCCATGGCAACCAACCTCAACCTCGAAGAACAAGACCAACTCGACGCGCTCAAGCACTTCTGGGGTCAGTTTGGCGGGGCGATCAGTGCGGTCTTGCTGCTTGTTCTGGTGTCACTTGCAGGCTGGAACGGCTACCGCTTCTGGCAGGGCCGGCAGGCCGCGCAGGCCTCGGCCATGTTTGACGAGGTGGAGCGTGCAGTCGCGACATCGGAGCTGGACTTGGCACAACGCGCGTTTAACGACATGAAGGAGCGGTTCGCCTCCACCAGTTACGCACCGCAGGCGGGTTTGCTGGTGGCCAAGATGGCCATCGATTCAGGCAAAGAAGACGCTGCTGCCACGGCCAGTGCGGCGCTGCAGTGGGTGGCCGACAACGCTTCCGATGAAGGCATGCGCGCTGTGGCGGCTTTGCGGCTCTCGGCTCTGATGATCGATGCCAAACAATACGAACAAGCCCACAAGACTCTGCAGTCGGTTCATGCCGAAGCATTTTCAGCCCTGGTTCAAGACCGTTTGGGTGATTTATATGTGCAGCAGAGTAAGACCGAAGACGCAAAGGCGGCGTACCTCAAGGCCTTTGCTGGCATGGATGCGGGTTCCGAATACCGGCGGCTCATCAAAATCAAACTCAACGCTTTGGGCGTAGAACCTCCCGCCCCAGCCGGAGCCGGCTGATGCTGCGCAGCTTGCAGCGGTCAGCGGCTGTGGCGGCGCTTGGCGTCCTCCTCCTGTCTGCTTGTTCCGGGCCTGAAAAGCCCAAACCCGCGCCTTTGGCCGCAAACCCTGCGAACGTTCCCGTGCGTGTGGTTTGGAACAACGCCAATAGCCTGGGTGAGGAAGCGCTGGACCTCAAAGTTGACGGCCCTAACGTTTTGATTGCAACCAAAGCCGGGAGGCTGGTGTCCTTGAACGCCGCCACCGGCGCAGAAAACTGGCGTGTTGATTTAGGTGTGGGGATGAGCTCAGGCCTGGGCGGCGATGCTTCGCGCCTCGCGGTGGTTACCCAGGGCAATGCGCTTTTGGTGCTGGAGCAGGGCAAGGAAATCTGGCGCACCAAAATGCAGGCCATGGTGCTGAGCGCGCCGCTGGTGGCTGGCGGACGGGTTTTTGTGTTGGCTGGTGACCGCGCTATCAGCGCCTTCGATGCCGCAACCGGGCAGCGTCTGTGGCACCAACAGCGCACAGGTGAGCCTCTGATTTTGGGGCAGGCGGGTTTGTTGATGGCGGTGGGTGACACCTTGGTGGTGGGGCTGGGGGGACGACTCGTCGGCTTGAATCCGCAAAACGGCAATACCCGCTGGGATGTGGCGGTGGCCACGGTCCGCGGCACCAATGAGGTCGAGCGATTGGCCGACATCGTGGCCGGCAGCAGCCGCCAGGGCAAGGCCGTATGCGTGCGCGCGTTTCAGGCGGCAGTGGGTTGCGTGGATGCTGCCAGCGGGCGGCTACTGTGGAGTCGCAGCGCCAACGGATTTACGGGGCTCAATGGGGACGCCGCCGTCCTGGTTGGCACTGAGGCAGACGGCCGTTTGCGGGCCTGGCAACGCGACAGCGGCGAGGTGCTGTGGAGCAGTGAAAATTTCCGTTTCCGCGGCCTGGGTGCTCCTGCAGCCTGGGGGCAAAGCATGGTGTTTGGCGACGCGGACGGCTTTGTGCACATGGTTGGTCTGCGCGATGGCAGCTTGCTCAACCGGCTAGCGACCGACGGATCCGCTGTAGCGCTTGCGCCGTTGGTGGTGGGAACCAATCTGGTTCTGGTTACACAGCGCGGCGCTGTGTACGCTTTGACTTACGACTGAAAGCACGGTCAGCATGAAGCCCGTTATCGCCCTGGTTGGCCGTGCCAACGTGGGTAAATCCACGCTTTTTAACCGCTTGACCAAGTCGCGTGACGCCATCGTTGCAGATGTAGCGGGTCTGACGCGTGACCGGCATTACGGCAACGCTAAGCATGGCAAGCGGGAGTTCATCGTGGTCGATACCGGGGGGTTTGAGCCCGATGCGACCAGTGGCATTTACAAGGAAATGGCAAAGCAGACGCGCCAGGCCGTGGCCGAGGCCGATGCGGTGATCTTTGTTGTCGATGCCCGTAACGGCCTCTCGGTTCAAGACCACGAGATCGCCAAGTACCTTCGGCGCTTGGGTAAAACCTGTGTGCTGACCGCCAACAAGGCCGAAGGCATGACGCAAGGCCTGCAGCTGGTGGAGTTTTTTGAGCTGGGCCTGGGCGAGGTCATGCCCATTTCGGCCGCCCATGGGCAGGGTATGCGTTCGCTGTTGGATGCGGCTTTTGCGTCCATAGGCATCAACCCGGAAGAGGACGTGGAAGAGGCGGTATCGGACGGTGCCATCCGTCTGGCCGTGGCGGGCCGCCCCAACGTGGGCAAGTCCACCTTAATCAACACCTGGCTGGGTGAAGAGCGCTTAGTGGCCTTTGACCTGCCTGGCACCACGCGCGATGCTATTACCGTTCCGTTTGAGCGCGGCGGACAGCGGTTTGATTTGATCGACACTGCGGGGCTGCGCCGCCGGGGCCAGGTTTTTGAGGCGGTGGAAAAATTCTCCGTGGTCAAGACTTTGCAGGCGATTGCCTCAGCCAATGTGGTGCTGCTGCTGATTGACGCGCTGCAAGGTGTGACCGATCAGGATGCGCATATAGCGGGCTACATCCTGGAGTCCGGTTGTGCGGTGGTAGTGGCGGTCAATAAATGGGATGCGGTCGACGAATACCAGCGCGAGCTGGTCAAGCGCTCGCTCGAGACGCGGCTGATCTTTCTGAAATTCGCCGATGTTCACTACATTTCCGCACAAAAAAGGCAGGGTTTAGGCCCGGTTTGGGATTCGGTGGCCCAGGCGCATCGATCTGCCAACTGCAAGATGCCAACACCCGTGTTGACGCGCCTGCTGCTCGAAGCAGTGCAATTCCAGACTCCCAAAAAGACCGGGGCCTACCGTCCCAAGCTGCGTTATGCCCACCAGGGCGGGATGAATCCGCCCATCATCGTGGTCCACGGAAACTCCTTGGAGCATGTCACCGAGAGTTACAAACGTTTTCTGGAAGCCCGGTTTCGCAAGGCATTCAACCTCACGGGCACGCCGTTGCGCATACAGATGAAGTCAGCCGCGAACCCCTTTGCCGACCAGACCCCATGAGCGCCACCTAATGGCCGGGCGGCGCTAGGGATATACGGGTCGTCCAAAGAGGGCCTGTGTTATCGTTAACCCTTGTTTAATAGCTCCAACACGGAACATATCGTGACCAACAAAGGCCAACTTCTCCAGGATCCCTTTCTCAACGCCTTGCGCAAAGAGCACGTACCAGTTGCAATTTATCTGGTGAACGGGATCAAACTTCAGGGACAGATTGAATCTTTCGACCAGTACGTCGTGCTTTTGCGCAACACCGTGACGCAAATGGTCTACAAGCATGCAATCTCCACCATTGTTCCCGGGCGAGCGGTTAACTTCACCCCGCCGACCGGCGATGACGCCTAAACACCTGCTTCCTCCCGCTGTGCTGCCTGCGGCGCATGCGGGCAGCACCCTCACCTGATTTGAAAGACTCGCCACACAACCCGGATGCGCGCGCCATTCTGGTTGGCGTTGATTTTGGCCTGCCGCATTTTGACCGCACCCTTGAGGAGCTGGGTCTTTTGGCCCAGACGGCCGGCTTGGAGCCGGTGGGGCGCATCACCTGCAAACGCCGCGCGCCTGATGCAGCCTTGTTTGTCGGCAGCGGTAAGGCGCAAGAAATCAAGGATTTGGCCACCCAACTCGGGGCCAGCGAAATCCTGTTTGACCAAGCCATCAGCCCCGGCCAGCAGCGCAACCTGGAGCGCCTGCTCGAACTCCCCGTCACGGACCGCACATTTTTGATTCTGGAAATTTTTGCCCAACGCGCCAAGAGCCATGAGGGAAAGTTGCAAGTGGAGTTGGCGCGCTTGCAGTATCTGAGCACGCGCTTGGTGCGGCGCTGGTCCCATTTGGAGCGCCAGCGCGGCGGTATCGGTGCGCGCGGTGGCCCCGGCGAGACGCAGATTGAGCTGGATCGGCGCATGATTACCTCCAGCATTGTGCGTACCAAAGAGCAGCTGCGCAAACTGCAACGCCAGCGCAGCACCCAGCGCCGCCAGCGTGAGCGCAACGCGGCTTTCACCATTTCGCTCATTGGCTACACCAATGCGGGCAAGTCCACCTTGTTCAACGCGCTGGTCAAGGCCCGCGCCTACGCGGCAGACCAGCTGTTTGCCACGCTGGACACCACCACCCGCCAGATGTACCTGGGCGATGTAGGGCGCACGGTTTCCTTGTCCGATACGGTGGGCTTCATCCGCGACTTGCCGCACGGACTGGTCGACGCGTTCAAAGCCACGCTGCAGGAAACCATTGAAGCGGATGTGCTTTTGCACGTGGTGGATGCCTCCAACCCCAACTTTCCCGAGCAAATCGCGCAGGTACAGGCGGTTTTACGCGAGATTGGTGCCCAGGACGTACCGCAAGTTTTGGTGTTCAACAAAATTGACGCTTTGGCCGCAGACGCGCAACCGCTTCGGATGGAAGACAGCTACGAGATGGACGGCTTGCAGTGCCCCAGGGTCTTTGTCAGTGCCCGGGCCCTGACCGGTTTGCAGGGCTTGCGCGATTGCATTTCGCGCATGGTCGCGGCTCGGCGGACGGAAGTCCTTTTGCCAAGTTCTGGTGACCCGCAGGCCGCAGAATCCGGCCTTACTCTGAACGCTTAACATCCCCCTATTCCCGCTAGAAAGTCGACGTATGCGTTTTGCCATTTTTTCTCCGATCCGGGCCGCCTTCGCGCGCTGGCTGCGACCGGTATGGAATCTCAACGACAGCCGCTGGGGCCGACCGGATACGCAGCCTCCCAAAGACGGCAACAGTGAAGATCCTCCTGCGCCACCGGCGCCACCACAGGAGCCGCGCACCAATGGCCCGCGCGGATCAGCCAGCAGCGGCCCGCCGGATCTGGACGAGCTGTGGCGCGACTTCAATAAAAAAATCAACGGCCTGTTGGGTGGCGGTCCGCGTGGCCCGCAAGGCCCCCGCAACGGCGGTGGCTCGATGGGCCCGCCGGACATGAAAAATGCCGGCTTGGGCGCGGGCGTGATCATTGCAATCATCGCGGTGATCTGGCTGGGCACTGGCTTTTTCATCGTCCAAGAGGGGCAGCAGGCGGTGATCACCCAGTTCGGGCGCTACAAGAACACAGTGGGTGCCGGTTTCAACTGGCGGCTGCCGTACCCGATTCAGCGCCACGAAACGATTTCGGCCACCCAGATCCGCTCCGTGGATATCGGCCGCGACAACGTGCTCAAGGCCACCGGCTTGCGTGAGTCGGCCATGCTCACGGCGGACGAAAACATCGTCGATATTAAGTTTGCCGTTCAGTACCGCTTGAGCGATGCACGCGCCTACTTGTTTGAGAGCAAGAACCCCAGCGAAGCGGTTGTCCAGGCCGCAGAGACTGCCGTACGCGAAGTGATCGGAAAAATGAAGATGGACGCCGCGCTCTCCGAAGAACGCGACCAGATCGCGCCGCGCGTGCGTGCGCTGATGCAAGACATTTTGGACCGCTACAAAGTCGGCATCGAAGTCGTAGGCATCAATTTGCAGCAGGGCGGGGTACGGCCGCCTGAACAAGTGCAATCGTCGTTTGACGATGTGCTGAAGGCCGGGCAGGAGCGCGAGCGCGCCAAGAATGAAGCGGAGGCCTACGCCAACGATGTGATCCCGCGTGCGGTCGGTTCTGCGTCGCGCCTGAAAGAGGAAGCCGATGCCTACAAGGCCCGCATCGTGGCCCAGGCCCAGGGTGATGCGCAGCGCTTCAAGTCGGTGTACAACGAGTACCAGAAAGCGCCGCAGGTCACGCGTGATCGGATGTATTTGGATGCGATGCAGCAGATTTATACCAACGTGACCAAGGTATTGGTGGAGTCGCGCCAGGGTGCGACCCTGCTGAACTTGCCCCTGGAAAAAATTCTGCAAATGAACGCCACGGGCGATCCGCTAACGCCGCTCACGACGTCGCCGGGTGCCGCTGTTGCAGCACCGTCGGTGGTGCCGCCAACCGGCAGCATCGATAACCGCAGCCGCGACAGTTCGCGTAACCGCGACCGCGACACCCGCTAGGAGAGCATGGAATGAACCGTATTGGCTTTATCGTGGCGTCGCTGTTGCTGGTTTTCGGCATCGGCAGCTCCATGTTGTTTGTGGTGGACCAGCGCCAGTTCGGCGTGGTCTACGCCTTGGGCGAAATCAAGAACGTGATTACCGAGCCGGGGCTCAACGTCAAGCTGCCCCCTCCGTTTCAGAACGTGAGCTACATCGACAAGCGCTTGCTCACACTCGACAGCACGGACTCCGAGCCCATGCTGACCGCTGAGAAGCAGCGTGTGGTGATTGACTGGTATGTGCGCTGGCGCATTTCGGATCCCGCTCCTTACATCCGCAACGTCGGACTGAACGAGGGCGCAGGTGCTAATCAACTCAACCGCGTCGTGCGCAATGCTTTCCAAGAAGAAATCAACAAGCGCACGGTGAAAGAATTGCTCTCGCTCAAGCGCGAAGCGTTGATGGCAGCGGTCAAGGCCGAAGTGCTGGAAAAAGTCCGTGGCGAGAAGCCCTGGGGCGTTGATGTGGTGGACGTGCGCATCACCCGGGTCGACTATGTGGAAGCCATCACCGAGTCGGTTTACCGCCGCATGGAGGCCGAGCGCAAGCGTGTGGCCAACGAGCTGCGGTCCACCGGCGCTGCCGAGGGCGAAAAAATCCGCGCAGACGCGGACCGCCAGCGCGAAGTGACTGTGGCTAACGCTTACCGTGAAGCGCAGAAAATCAAGGGCGAAGGGGATGCCGAAGCCTCCCGCATTTATGCCGAGGCCTTTGGCCGCGATGCCCAGTTCGCCCAGTTCTACCGCAGCCTTGACGCCTACAAAGCCAGCTTTGCTGACAAGAGCGATGTGATGGTGCTAGACCCGGCAGGCTCGGAGTTCTTCAAGATTTTCCGAAATGGCGGTAACCCGGGCGCCGGGGCTGCTGGCAGCAAACGATAAGGCGATCGGCATGTCTGCATGGGTCCTGCCGGATCACGTGGCCGATGTGTTGCCTTCGGAGGCACGGCATATTGAGGAGGTGCGGCGCAAGTTGCTGGACATGGCGCGTTGCTACGGCTACGAGCTGGTGATGCCGCCGCTGATTGAACACCTGGAGTCCTTGCTGTGCGGCAGCGACCAGGGCCTGGACTTGCAAACATTCAAACTCGTAGACCAGTTGTCGGGCCGCATGATGGGCGTGCGCGCCGACAGCACACCCCAGGTTGCCCGCATCGACGCGCATTTGCTCAACCGCCGGGGCGTGGCCCGTTTGTGCTACTGCGGGCCGGTTTTGCACACCTTGCCCGCCAGTCCCCAAGCCAGCCGCGAGCCCTTGCAGTTCGGGGCCGAGATTTATGGCCACGCGGGTTTGGAGGCTGACCTCGAAATTCTCACGCTGGCGCTGGACACGCTCAAGTCAGCAGACATCGTAGGCGCGACGGTTGACTTTGCCGACGCGCGCATCGTCCACGCTCTGCTGGAGCAGTCCGGCTTGGGCGTGACCCAGGTGGCGGCGGTTTATCGGGCACTGGCATCCAAAGATGCGCAGGCCCTGACCCAGGCCAGCGCGGCGGCACCGCCAGCCATATCGCATGCGCTTAAGGCCTTGCTGGATTGCTATGGGGACGACACGGCGCTGCACGACGCACGCGTGCGCCTCCCGTCTTTGCCCCTTATCACTGCTGCGCTCGACGATCTGGCTTGGTTGGCGGGCCATGTGCAAAGCCACGCGCCGGGTGTGCGGGTGTCGTTTGACTTGTCTGATTTGCGCGGCTATTCGTACTACAGCGGCGTGCGTTTTTCCATCTTTTGCGACCGCGCCCCGGATGCGCTGGTGCGCGGTGGGCGCTACAACGCGGTGGGTGCAGCCTTTGGGCGTGAGCGGCCGGCGGTGGGCTTCAGTCTGGATGTCAAATCGCTGGTGCGCGCTGTCACGGCTCCGTCGCTGCACGCTGCGGTGCGAGCGCCCTGGGGCGAAGATCCGGACTTGCGCGCTGCCATTGCGTCGCTGCGCAGCCAGGGGCATACCGTGGTGTGCGTGCTGCCCGGCCATGAAAGCGAAGTCGACGAATTCGATTGCGATCGCGCACTGGTGCTGCAAGCCGGCACCTGGACCATTACAAACCTTTGACACCACACATGAATACCAAATCGGGCAGAAACGTTGTCGTCGTCGGAACCCAATGGGGTGACGAAGGCAAAGGCAAATTGGTGGACTGGCTGACCGAGAGCGCGCAGGCCGTGGTGCGCTTTCAGGGCGGCCATAACGCGGGCCACACCCTGGTCATCAACGGCGTGAAAACCGCTTTGCACCTGATTCCCAGCGGCATCATGCGCGCCGGGGTCAAGTGCTACATCGGCAACGGCGTGGTCTTGTCGGTTGCCAAGTTGCTGGAGGAAATGGCCGGTCTGGAAAAAGCGGGTGTAGAGCTGCGCTCGCGCCTGCGCATCAGCGAGGCCTGCCCGTTGATCCTGCCTTTCCATGCAGCACTCGACGTGGCCCGCGAAGCGGCGCGGGAGAAGGGCGGCAGCGAAAAAATCGGCACTACCGGGCGTGGCATCGGTCCTGCCTACGAAGACAAGATCGGCCGACGCGCGCTGCGCGTGCAGGATTTGAAACACCCCGAGCGCTTCGCCAGCAAACTGCGCGATTTGCTCGACCTGCACAACCATGTGCTGACCACCTACCTCGGTTCAGCGGCTTTCGATTTCGGTCCGCAGCTGGCGCCGTATATAGAAGACGGACGGGTTTTGTTTCAGCCGGTTTTTGACGAAGCCATGCGCCATGCCGACATCTTGCAGCCCATGGTGGCCGATGTCTCGCGTGAGCTCAACGAGGCCCATCTACGCGGAGACAACATTTTGTTTGAAGGCGCGCAGGGCACGCTGCTTGACGTGGACCACGGTACCTATCCCTTTGTCACATCCAGCAACTGCGTGGCGGGTAACGCGGCGGCGGGGGCGGGTGTAGGCCCGGGTTTGTTGCATTACGTGCTGGGCATCACCAAAGCCTATTGCACGCGGGTGGGCAGTGGTCCGTTCCCGACCGAGCTGGACTGGGAAAAGCCGGGTACACCGGGGTACCACATGAGTACCGTGGGCTTCGAAAAAGGTGTGACCACCGGGCGTTCGCGACGCTGCGGCTGGTTTGACGCAGCGCTGCTCAAGCGCTCGGCGCAGGTCAATGGTCTGTCCGGCCTGTGCATCACCAAGCTCGACGTGCTGGATGGCTTGTCTGAGCTGAAGCTGTGCACCGGCTACCGCTTGCATGGTGAACTGGTCGACATCCTGCCCATGGGCGCGGATGACATTGCCTTGTGCGAGCCGGTCTACGAAACCATGCCCGGCTGGACGGACAGCACCGTCGGTATCACCGACTACGACCGCCTGCCGGCCGCTGCGCGGCGCTACCTGGAGCGCATCGCGCAGATCACCGGTGTGCCGATTCACATGGTGTCCACCAGCCCGGACCGCGACCACACCATTCTGATGCGCGACCCTTTCCTAGCCCCCTGATTGTTGAACCCCTAACCGGAGCCCCGCATGTTGACTGAAGACGGAAAACACCTGTACGTCAGCTACGACGAATACCACAATCTGATTGAAAAGCTGGCGATCAAGGTGTTCCAGTCGGCGTGGGAATTCGACACAATTTTGTGTCTGGCGCGCGGTGGTATGCGCCCCGGTGACATTTTGTCGCGCGTTTTTGATAAACCGCTGGCCATCATGTCCACCAGCTCCTACCGCTCCGACGCTGGCACGGTACAGGGCAATCTGGATATTGCCCGTTTCATCACCACACCCAAGGGCGAAATTGCCGGCAAAGTGCTGCTGGTTGATGATCTGGCCGATTCCGGCCATACCCTGAACGCTGTGATGCACCAGCTGCGTACCAACTACAAGCCGATAACCGAGCTGCGCAGTGCGGTGATCTGGACCAAGGCGCTGTCCACATTCACGCCCGATTACTCGGTTGAATTTTTGCCAACCAACCCCTGGATTCACCAGCCGTTTGAGAGCTACGACGCGATGCGGCCGCAGCAACTCATCCAAAAGTGGAGCGTTTGAGCGTGGGTGCAGCATGGACAAAAAGCCCCCCACCGCGCTGATTCACCACCCCTACCGGCCACCGGAGGGCTTTGATGCAACACAGCCCGGCATCTTCAAGGCTTCATCGGTTTTCTTCCCCAACGTGGCGGCCATGCGCAGCCGGGAATGGAAGGACAAAACCGCCTACACCTACGGCCTGCACGGCACGCCCAGCTCCTACACGCTTGAGGAGCGTTTGTGCACCTTGGAGGGCGGTCTGCAGTGCGTGCTGGCACCCAGCGGGCTGGCCGCTTTGGCCCTGGTGTCTTTGGCGCTGTTGTCTGCCGGTGACGAGGTCTTGCTGCCGGACAACGTCTACGAGCCCAACAAATCCCTGGCTGAGGCCGAGCTGCGCAACTGGGGCATCGGCCACCGCTTTTACGACCCCATGGACCTGGCCGATTTGGAGGCCAAACTCAGTGAAAAAACCCGGTTGGTCTGGTTGGAGGCCGCCGGTTCGGTGACATTGGAATTTCCCGATCTGGTGGGCATGGTGCGTTTGTGCAAGGCCCGCGGCGTATGCACTGCGCTGGATAACACCTGGGGCGCGGGTATTGCTTTCCAAGCTTTTGACCTGTTGCCCGGCGGCGACACGCCGCTGGGCGTGGACATTGCCACGCAGGCCCTGACCAAATACCCCAGCGGCGGCGGTGATGTGCTGATGGGCAGCGTGGTCACGCGCGACCCAGCGCTGCATATGCGCATCAAGCTCACCCACATGCGGCTGGGTCTGAACGTGGGTGCGAACGACGTGGAATTGGTGCTGCGTGCCCTGCCCAGTATTTATTTGCGCTACCGGGCGCATGACGCCAGCACCCGCGCATTGGCCACGTGGTGCCAAAGTCAGCCCGAGTTCGCCCAGGTTCTGCACCCGGCTTTGCCCGGCGCGCCCGGCCATGTGCACTGGCGCGGCCTGTGCACATCGGACGCCGCTGCCTGTCTTTTTTCGGTGGTGGTGGACGCGCGCTTCAGCCAGACGCAGGTGGATACATTCGTGGACGCGCTGCGCCTGTTCCGCCTGGCCTACAGCTGGGCCGGGCCGGTCAGTCTGGTTGTTCCCTATGACCTGGCGCGCACACGGGCTCGATGGCCGGCGCAGTTGGCGCAGGGTACGGTCGTGCGCTTTGCCGTAGGCTTGGAAGACACCGAGGATTTGCGCGCCGATATCGCGCAGGCTTTGGCTGTACTTCGGGTCTAGTCCAGCCAAGGGGCTGCACGCTTCGCACCGGGTGTTAAAGTCAGTGAAATTCCACTGAAAGCATAACTTGGCAACTCCCAACTACGGTTACGAAAAGCGGCAGAAAGAGCTGGCAAAAAAGCGTAAAAAAGAAGACAAGCTCAAAAGCAAAACCGAACGCCGCAGCGATACGGGTGAGCACATCGAGGGCGGGGAAGCCGCTGCACCTGTGCCGCAAGCCCCTGCGTCATCCGACATCACAGCGCCAAATTCATGAGTGCGCCTGCGGCGGCGTCCATCGCCGCCGCGCTGCGCTCCCCCGGCGCGACCTCCCGGGCGTGGGCAAACTGGCTGAAATTGCGCTGCATGGACTGCACATATACCGGGTCATAGTGCGTCAGCAGCAGATCCTGCACCACTGCCGCCACATCGCCGCGCACCACGCTGTCCTTCCAGGCTTGCACAAGCGCTTTGCCACGTTGCGCGGTGAGTACATCCAGGCGATTGCAAAAATGCTCCGGGTTGGCAACAAAGTAGGCATAGTCTTCCAACAGCAAGTCAACCCGCTCTGGTAGTGGTAACTGCAGGTTGATGCATGGGCTCTCGCGTATGCGCTCCATCAGCCGCTCGGGAACGGCCACATTGCCCACTTTTTTGCTTTCACTCTCCACAAACACGGTGCGTGCGGTATCAAAACCCCGCAGCGCATCCCATACCAGGGTGTCAAAACACTTTTGGCTGGGCTGGGGCACGCCGGGGATTGCACCGAGTACCGAGCTGCGGTGCCGCGCCAGCGCCTCCAGATCCAGGACCTGCGCACCCGCGCGCTGCAACGCGTGCAGCAGCCGGGTTTTGCCCGAGCCCGTGGTGCCGCAGACCACTTGAAAACGCAGCGCCTCGGACCTGGCTTCGATGTCCCGCAACATGGCCGCGCGGAATGCCTTGTAACCGCCTTCGACCAGATGGACGCGAAAGCCGATCTGGTCCAGTACCAGCGCCAGCGATCCGCTGCGCTTGCCGCCACGCCAGCAGTAGAGCAGGGGACTCCAGTCACGCGCTTTGTCAATGACTTCGCGTTCAATGTGGGCCCCAATGTTGCGTGCTGCCAGCGCTGCGCCGCGCTTCTTGGCCTCAAAGGCGTTGACTTGTTTGTAGGTGGTGCCGATGAACTGGCGTTCGGCATCGTTGAGCGTGGGCCAGTTCAGTGCGCCGGGCAAATGGTCTTCGGCGTATTCGGACTCGCTGCGGGCGTCTATGACCGTATCAAAATTGGCCAGGCGTTGCACCGCGTCGGGCGCGGCAATCACGGTCAGACTCATGGCAGAAGCCGCTTCAGAGCGGGCCAGACATTGTTCAAAAGAACGGGGTGGGCCGCAGCCGTGGGATGGATGCGGTCACTTTGAAAAAGCTCGCTTGCGTTGGGCGCATCGGCCACGTTTTTCAGAAAGAAGGGCACCAGCGCGGCTTTCTGCTCTTTTGCGACGGTGGCAAAGCTGGCGACGAATTGCTGCGCGTAGTCCGGTCCGTAATTGGGCGGTACCTGCATGCCCAGCAGCAGCACATGGGCTTTGGCTGCCTGCGCTAGCCGCACCATGCCACGCAGGTTCTCGCGCGTCATCTCCAATGGCAGGCCGCGCAAGGCATCGTTGGCACCCAGCTCGATCACCAGGACGGATGGGCTGTGTTGTTTGAGGAGCGCGGGCAGACGCGCCAGTCCGCCCGATGTGGTGTCGCCGCTGATGCTGGCATTGAATACCGTGATGCTGCGCTTTTCCTGCGCCAGCCGCTGCTCCAGCAGCGCCACCCAGCCGCTGCCTTTAGCCAAGCCATATTCGGCACTCAAGGAGTCGCCCAGCACCAACAGCGTGGGTGCTGCCGCTTGGGCTGGCACTGTGCTTGCCGCGCCTGCCAGGGCGCTGCCCAGCAGGGCTAGGATACAGTCGCGTCGATTCACAGAAGGCCCCATGTCAGATTTCATTATTTCGGTAGAAAAAGTGTGCAAAACCGTCGAGGACTCGACCGGTCGCTTGGATATTCTGCGTTCGGTCGATTTTGCGCTACGCGCGGGCGAGACGGCGGCGATCGTCGGTGCGTCCGGCTCGGGCAAGAGCACGCTGCTGTCGATTCTGGCCGGGCTGGATACCCCCAGCAGCGGTACGGTGCGTATCGCCGGTTCCGATATGTTCAGCCTGGACGAAGACGCACGGGCGGCGGTTCGGGCGCGCTCGGTCGGTTTTGTATTCCAGAGCCTGCAGTTGCTGGGGAATTTGACCGCGATTGAAAACGTGATGCTGCCGCTCGAATTGGCCGGACGTTCGGACGCGCGGGCTGCTGCGGCGCGCATGTTGGAGCGTGTGGGCTTGGGTAGCCGGTTGAAGTCCTACCCCAAGGTGCTCAGCGGAGGCGAGCAGCAGCGCGTGGCCTTGGCGCGGGCTTTTGTGGTGCAGCCGCTGTTGCTTTTGGCTGATGAGCCCACTGGTAGCCTGGATTACGCCACCGGCGAAACCATCATGGAGTTGATGCTGGCGCTCAATCAGGAGCAGGGCACGACGCTTGTTTTGGTCACCCACGACCGCGCTATTGCGGCGCGCTGTTCGCGGGTGTTCACCATGGAGGCTGGGCGTTTGCGCGAAGGTGTGCAGGCTACGGCAGATGCGAGTGCCGACATGGTGGCGGGATAATGCCCTATGTCTAGTGCCAAAACTTTGTTCGGCTTCCACGCCGTTGGGGTGCGGATCAAAACCGCACCCGCCTCGATTCTCGAAATCCACATTGAACCCACCCGTCGTGATGCGCGCATGCGCCAGTTTGTCGAGCGCGCCAAAGAAGCCGGTGTCCGCCTGATCGAGTCCGACGGCATGCGCCTGGCCAAGCTCTGCGGCAGCCATGGCCACCAGGGCGTGGTGGCCCGCGTGCAGGCCATCACCCAGGTGCACTCGCTGGACGAACTGCTGGAGGCGCTTGAAGCCAGCCAGGCCGATGTGCCGCTGGCGCAGCGTGTGCAGCCTCTGTTGCTGGTGCTCGATGGTGTGACCGATCCGCACAACCTGGGCGCCTGTCTGCGCGTGGCCGACGGTGCCGGTGCCCACGCCGTGATTGCCCCCAAAGACCATGCCGCTGGCATCAACGCCACCGTGGCCAAAGTGGCCAGCGGCGCGGCAGAGACCGTGCCCTATTTCATGGTGACCAATCTGGCGCGCACGCTGGGCGAATTGAAAGAACGCAACATCTGGGTCATCGGTACCAGCGACGCGGCCAGCCAGACCCTGTACGAGGTCGATTTGCGCGGTCCGGTCGCCTTGGTGCTCGGTGCTGAGGGTGACGGTATGCGCCAGCTTACGGCCAAGACCTGTGACCAATTGGTGCGTATTCCCATGCAAGGCGCGGTCGAGAGTTTGAATGTGTCAGTGGCCAGCGGTGTGTGTCTGTTTGAAGCGCTGCGCCAGCGCACGCGGCCGGTTTAAGTTCAATCACAAGGGTACTTAGCATGAACACACTTGATCGATGCAAACGCGGTGGCGGTATCGCGCTGCTGGTGGCAGGACTGGCGCTGATGTCCGCTTGTACGCAAGAGCAGCAGAACAAAATCGGCCGCGAAATCCAGAACTGGACTGGTACCAACGGCGTGTTGGAGGTCTATGCCGGGGACAAGCTGGTTCGCCGCTTTATCCAGATCGACAAAATGAGCACGGCCATGGGAACCGACGACAACAAGCCGCGCCCTTACCGTTTCGGCTACGGCTATCTTGATGAAAACCTGAACATGCAGGTTGATCCCAACGAGAAAAAGGTCTACTTCGAAGTCAGCGACTACGCCACCCACTACGTGTTTTTCGAAAACCCGCGTTAAGCGCGGTTGCGGCCCGCTACAGCCAACCCCAGGCGCCCAGCGCCGCTCCGGTGGCAATCAGCCACAGCATATGGATGCGGGTTTTCCAGACCAACAGTGCCGAGATTGCGGTCAGGGCCCATAAAACCGGCATGTCCCGGGGCAAGCCGTGCGCTGCGCCCAGCGTCCAGGCGGTGGCCAGCAGCAGGCCAATCACGATAGGCCCCATCGCCAGCTTGAATCCGCGCACGCCAAGGCGGGTGCGGTTGCGGTGCACCCAGCGGGCTGCGTACAGCGTGAGCGTGGTCGAGGGCGCCAGGATGCCGATGGTGGCTACCGATGCGCAGGCCACGGGCAGCAACCATGCCATGGGCGGCGCGTGCGCACCGGCAGCGGCGTTGGCGCCCACGTTCCAGGCCAGCACCGAGACAAAGAGCAGATTCGGCCCCGGCGCGGCCTGCGCCAGCGCAATCGAGGCGCTGAATTGCCCGTCCAGCAGCCAGTGTTTGTCCAGTACCAGAAAGCGGTGCATCTCCGGGACCGTTGTGATGGCACCGCCCACGGCCAGTAGCGAGAGCGTCAAAAAGTGCAGAAACAGCGCCACGCAATCGCCCCAGGCAAAGGCACCCAGATCGGCGGCCGTCATAGCGCACCTGTTGTGGCCCGCTCGGCGCGGGTCTGCAGCCACAACATCCGCCAGGCCAGCAGCGTGCCCGGAATACCCAGACCCAGCAGGAGCCAGGCCAGCGGGACGTGGAACACGCTGGCTCCGGTCAGCGTCAGTCCGCCCAGGGCTACGCAGCCGCCAATCCGGAACGGATGGCCGCGCAAGCCGCTGCTCAGCTTCAGCGCCGACCCCGCAATCAGGCCCGCCGATACCGCACCCATGCCGCGCAACATGCCTTGCACCATAGGTACGTCCAAAACGGAAAAAAGCGATGCCGCCAGGGCCAGCACCACCACCGATGGAAACAGCATCAAACCGGCTGCGGCGGTCAGGGCGCCACGCGCTCCGAAACACCGGTCCCCGATCAGCACCGCGAGGTTGCAGACATTGGGTCCAGGCAGCACCTGTGCCACCGCCCAATCTTCTAAAAACTCGGCTGCGCTGAGCCACTGGCGTTTGTCCACCAGTTCGCGCTGCACGATGGCCATCACACCGCCAAAGCCTTGCAAGGCAATCCAGGAAAAGGAAAAAAACAAATCGTGCAGCGACGCTGGACCACGCTGCGCCGCGACCGGAGTTGCCGCCGCCACGTCACTGTCTGCCGCCTGGGTCGATAGCACCTCGGGCAATGGGTCGCCGCGCGTCACCAATGGCACCTTCCGCGCGGTACCGCCACTATTTCAGGCTGCCGGACAAAAACTGCGCCAGGCGCTCGCTTTTGGGCTGGCCCAGGACCTCGCGCGGCACGCCTTGTTCTTCCACCAGGCCTTTGTGCAGAAATACCAGGTGGTTGGCGACCTCGCGGGCAAAGCCCATTTCATGGGTCACGACAACCATGGTGCGGCCCTCTTGCGCCAGCGCCT
>CANFHZ010000014.1 GCA_947446885.1 Comamonadaceae bacterium | reverse complement strand
GTACTCGTAAGAGGGCAGATTTACAGTCTGCTGCCATTAACCACTCGGCCACCTCTCCAATCGTGAACCGAAGATTATGCCAGTTTTCCGTGTAAGGACGCCATCTTGGTCATTCAATCGACGTCAACGTATGTAATGCGCTGCAATTTGATCCACCATGGCGCGCAACCACTGATGCTGCAAATTTTGGGTTTGTGGCAAGGGGTGTCGGTAGCGCAGACCGTCCACAGACAAACCCAACAACGGGTGTCCGGCGGCGGCACGCACGGCACGCGCAGCCAGGCCGGACAGCCCCGGATGCATACCCCAGGCGCACAAAACAGGGGTTGCATGCGAGCCAAACCAGCGCTGGCACTCCGTGTGGCGGGCATCCGAGAACAGACTGTGCCTGTCCTGATCACCATACAAATTTAATTTGGCAATCATTTCTGCGCTCTTGGGCGTGCGCAAATCACTCAGATTGAAGACCCGGGCGTGCCGCCAACCCAGCCCCAGGGCCTGGGCGGCGCGCAAAAGCCGCATGATTTGGTATTGGGTGCGGTCGGGTTGCGCCGCCACCAAGCCAGCCGGGGCATCGCCGTCCCACAGCGTCCCCAGCGGCTTCGAGGCCCCGGGATTCATCATGATGACCAGCAAGTCGGCTTCGCGGGCATCCACATCCGTAAGCGACCAGCCGCGCGGTGCGATTTCCAAACGGCTGCGCAAGGCTTCAAGCGGCGCCCCAGGCTCCAGCCCGATGTAGGCTTGGTAATAGTGTCCGTACACCGCGAATTCGCCCAACAACTCGGGGGCGCTGAGTCGCAGATAGTCTTGCGGCGGCGAAGCGGCGGACCTTGTCACGGCGCCGGGAAAAATAAATCCGCCAGCGCCTGTCCGGGCTCCGGCGCGCGCATAAAGGCCTCTCCCACCAAAAAGGCACCCACCCCGGCGGCACCCAGGCGCAGCACGTCATCGCGGGTGCGGATGCCGCTTTCTGTAACGATGATGCGATCCGGCCCGACCTGCGTGCGCAAGGCCAAGGTCGTATCCAGGGAAACCTCGAATGTCTTGAGGTTGCGGTTGTTCACGCCGATCAGCGGAGTGGCCAGTTGCAGGGCGCGCTCCATCTCGGCCGCGTCGTGGACCTCGACCAGTACCGCCATACCCAGATCGCGGGCAATGGCTTCGAAGTCGCGCATGCGGGCATCATCCAGACAGGCCGCAATCAGCAAAACGCAGTCGGCACCCATGGCACGCGATTCGTAGATTTGGTAGGCGTCGACCATAAAGTCTTTGCGCAGTACCGGCAAATGGCAGGATGCCCGCGCCTGTTTGAGCGCGTCGACACTGCCTTGAAAAAATTGCACATCGGTGAGCACCGACAAACAGGCCGCGCCGTATTCGGCATAACTCTGGGCAATGTCGGCGGGAATAAAGTCTTCGCGCAGCACGCCCTTGGACGGGCTGGCTTTTTTCACCTCGGCGATTACGGCAGCCTGCCCCGCTGCCATCTTGGTGCGGATGGCGCCGACAAAGTCCCGGGTCAGCACGCGCGACTCGGCGTCTTGCCGCACCAGCTCCAGCGGTTTGCGTTTGCGCGCAGCGGCCACCTCTTGGTGCTTGACGGCCACGATGGTTTCCAGAATGTCGGACATGGTTCGATCCAATGGTTTTTAGGCCGCAGCCAGGGACTGCGACAGCGCCACCAAGGCATCGAGTTTGGCGCGCGCCGCGCCGCTGGTAATCGCCTGGCGCGCCAAGGCTATGCCCGCGCGCATGTCTGGCGCGACATTGGCCGCATACAGCGCAGCCCCGGCATTAAGCACCACGATATCTGCCGACGGGCCAGGGACCTTATCCAAGACCCGCAGCAGCATGTCTTTGGACTCCTGCGCGGTCTGCACCTTGAGGGCACGGCTGCTGGCCATCACGAGGCCGAAGTCCTCGGGGTGGATTTCATATTCGCTCACCACGCCGTCTTTGAGTTCGCCAACCAGCGTGGATGCGCCCAGGCTGATCTCGTCCATGCCATCACGGCCATACACCACCAGCGCATGCTGCGCGCCCAAACGCTGCAAGGCCCGCACCTGGATACCGACCAAATCGGCGTGGAACACCCCCATCAGAATGTTGGGAGCGTTTGCAGGGTTGGTGAGAGGCCCGAGGATGTTGAACATGGTTTTGATACCCAGCTCGCGCCGCACCGGTGCCACGTTTTTCATCGCCGGATGGTGGTTAGGCGCAAACATAAAACCCACGCCCTGCTGCGCGATGCACTGTGCAATCGCCGCCGGTGACAAATTAATGTGCAGCCCCAAGGCCTCTAGCACGTCGGCGCTGCCGCTCTTACTGCTGACGCTGCGCCCGCCGTGCTTGCTGACTTTGGCACCAGCAGCCGCAGCGACAAACATGGCACAGGTCGAAATATTGAAGGTGTGCGAGCCATCACCTCCCGTGCCCACGATGTCCACCAGATGCGTGGTGTCGGCCACCTCCACCTTGGTCGAGAACTCGCGCATCACCTGGGCTGCTGCCGTGATTTCGCCAATGGTTTCTTTCTTGACGCGCAAGCCCGTCATGAGTGCGGCCAACAGAACGGGCGACACCTCGCCCGCCATGATCTGGCGCATGAGGTGCAGCATTTCATCGTGAAAAATCTCACGGTGTTCGATGGTGCGTTGCAGTGCTTCCTGCGGTGTGATGGTGGTGGCGTGTTGCATAGGCGTGGCTCCTGCGGCGATCAAGTCGCTTGCACAAACGCGCGGATGGCTGCGATAGCGCGGTCAATACCGGCTGCGTCCACATCCAGATGGGTGACAAAACGCAGACCGAGCATGCCGGTAGCCAAGACCCCGGCGCCTTTAAGGTGCGCCAGTAAAGCCGGGCCACGGCCCTCGGTCACGTCAAGAAATACGACATTGGTCTGCGCCGAACGCACCGACAAACCCGGCAGGCCTTGCAAGCCTGCGGCCAGCCGCTGCGCCATCGCATGGTCTTGTTCCAGGCGCTGCACATGGTGGTCCAGCGCATACAACGCGGCAGCGGCGACCACACCCGCCTGGCGCAAACCGCCGCCGGTCATTTTGCGGATGCGGTGCGCACGCGCGATCAAGTCTTTAGATCCGCAGAGGGCCGAGCCCATGGGGGCGCCCAGGCCCTTGCTAAAACACACGGACACGCTGTCAAACACATCGGTAATGCGACGCAACGCAGCCCCGGCGTCGCCCGCGGCACCGGCGTTGGCTACCGCCGCGTTGAACACACGCGCCCCATCCAAATGCACCGCCAGACCTTGCGCGCGTGCCAGAGCCGCCGCGGCTTCCAAATAATCCTGCGGCATCACATGGCCGTTCCAGGTGTTCTCCAAACACAGCAAACGGGTACGCGCGAAATGCGCGTCATCGGGCTTGATCGCGCTCGCGATATCGGCCAGCGCCATGCGGCCCTGCGCGTCCTGGGCCAAAGGCTGGGGCTGGATGCTGCCCAGCACCGCTGCGCCGCCACCCTCGTAGCGGTAGGTATGGGCCAGCTGGCCCACGATGTATTCATCGCCACGCTGGCAGTGCGCCAACAATCCACATAAATTGCTTTGCGTGCCCGTGGGCATGTAGAGCGCCGCCTCTTTACCGGTCATGGCGGCAATGCGCTCCTGCAAGGCGTTCACGGTCGGGTCGTCCCCGAAAACGTCGTCGCCCACGTCGGCATCGAACATGGCCTGGCGCATGGCCGGGGTGGGGCGGGTGACGGTGTCACTCCGCAAATCAACGATGGTGCGCATCGGATGTCCTTCAGTTCAGAAAATTTTTCAGCATCGCATGCCCATGCTCGGTCAGGATGCTCTCGGGATGAAACTGCACGCCCTCCATGCGCACGGCGTGCGCCAAGCCAGTGTGGCGCACGGCCATGATTTCACCGTCATCGGTCCAGGCCGTCACCGCCAACTCTTTGGGGCAGCTGCTGCGCTCAATGGCCAGCGAGTGGTAGCGGTTCACGGTGAACTGCTGCGGCAGTCCGGCAAAAACGCCCTCTTGCGTGGTCGTGATCACACTGGTCTTGCCATGCATCAAAGTCTGGGCCCGCACAATAGTTCCGCCCAGGGCCGCACCAATACTCTGGTGGCCCAGGCACACGCCCAGAATCGGCAGCCTGCCCATGAAATAGCGGATCGCAGAAACCGATATACCCGCTTCATTGGGTGAGCAAGGGCCAGGGGACACGACCAAACGGTCGGGTGCGCGGGCGGCAATTTCTTCCAAAGTAACTTCGTCATTGCGAAACACCTCCACCTGTGCACCGAGTTCGCCGAAGTACTGAACGATGTTGTAGGTAAAGCTGTCGTAGTTGTCGATCATCAGCAGTTTCATAGCGGGCCTCCCGCGCGCAAACGCGCGAATTCAAGCTTTTCGTAGGCAATCGAAGCATCAATCAGCGCGCGATACGCGGCTTCGGCAATCTCGGGCGGAGCGGCACGTACCCCCATGGCGTCGCGTACGCGTTGCACGATGTATTCCACACGCTCTAGATCCACGATTTGATCCGCTCTCTGTTTGATGCGTGCGGCCTGCGCGATGTAGCCGCTGCGCGCGGCCAAAAGGGCAACGACCCTGTCGTCAATCGCATCGATGCAGCTGCGTACCTGCACCATGGTGTTGCAGTGCTGCACGTCCAATAAGGTGTCGACGTCCATCTCAATCACTCCAAACCTTGCTCGACCAACTCGGCCGCACGCAGGAGCGCGCGGGCTTTGTGCTCGGTTTCGGCCCATTCCATTTCCGGCACGCTGTCGGCCACAACGCCTGCTGCGGCCTGCACATACAGGGTTTGGTCTTTCACGATACCGGTGCGGATGGCGATTGCCACGTCCATATCGCCGGCATAGCTCAGGTAACCGCAGGCACCGCCATAAATACCGCGCTTGGTCGGTTCGAGCTGGTCTATCAGCTCCATGGCGTGCACTTTGGGGGCGCCAGTCAAGGTGCCGGCCGGGAAGGTGGCGCGCAGTACGTCCATATTGCGCATGCCCGCGTTCAAGACCCCCTCGACGTTGCTCACGATGTGCATGACATGGCTGTATCGCTCCACGCAAAAAGCGTCTGTCACTTTCACCGTGCCGGTTTGCGCAATCCGGCCAATGTCATTGCGCGCAAGGTCTATCAGCATCACGTGTTCGGCACGCTCTTTGGGGTCGCCCACGAGTTCGGCCTCGGCGGCCAGGTCCAGCTCCGGCGTGGCACCGCGCGGCCGGGTACCCGCCAGCGGGCGGATGGTGACTTTGGTGGCCGGGCCGTCTGCCGCCGTCACCGATTCCTGGCGCACCAGAATCTCCGGACTGGCCCCGACCACATGAAAGTCCGCGCTGGCGTCTGCGCTGGCACCGCTGAAGTTGTAGTAATACATATAGGGGCTGGGATTGAGCGAACGCAGCGCGCGGTACAGGCTCAGGGGCGCAGCGGTATACGGCTTTTTGATGCGCTGCCCCACCTGCACCTGCATGAAGTCGCCCCCCGCAATCAATTCTTTGGCGCGCAAAACGGCGGCCAGGTAATCTGCTTTCGCAAAGTCGCGCTGGGCTGGCTGCGCCGGGCCGGGCACCACTTGCGGCACCCGTACCGCCAGGTTGAGTTGTGCTTTGAGCGAAGCCAGGCGCGCAGTGCCGCGGGCATAGGCATCCGGCGTAGCGGGGTCCGCGTACACGATCAAATGCAGCTTGCCAGACAGGTTGTCAATCACCGCAAGTTCTTCGCATTGCAGCAGCAGGATGTCCGGGCAATGCAATTCATCGGGCGGGCACGTGGCCTCCAACCTCTTCTCGATATAACGCACCACGTCGTAGCCAAAGTAACCCGCCAAGCCGCCGCAAAACCGGGGCAAACCCGGACGCAGCGCGACTTTGAACCGGCTTTGGTAGTCGGCAATAAAGTCCAGCGGGTTGCGGTCAGAGATTTCGACCACCGCGCCGTCGGTCACGACCTCGGTACGCGCTTGCGCGCCAAAACCGCTGCTACGCAAAAACGTGCGCGCTGGCAGGCCGATGAAGCTGTAGCGCCCGAAGCGCTCGCCACCCACCACCGACTCCAGCAAAAAACTGAATGGGGCGTTATCGGTGAGCTTGAGGTACAGGGAAAGCGGCGTTTCCAGGTCTGCAAACGCTTGCGCCAGCAGCGGTATGCGGTTGTAGCCCTGGGCTGCCAGGGTTTGAAATTCGGTCTCGGTGGTCACGGTAGCCAGGCCTTTGCAAGTTCAAGGTCGCCGCAGCAGCGTCTTTGCGCGAGGCGGGGACCGAGGGAATGGGGTGTGGGCGGATGGTGATCCGCTGCCGGGCGTGCTGTCTGCGCTGGCTGCAGAAACCGGGCTTGCGAACTACGGCGCGGACCGCCAATCAAACCACGGGCACTGCGCCACGCGCTGGCGCACGAAGCGAAGTCCGCCAGGGCCAGGCTCCCCGGTCACTACAACCTGTGATGCTGATGCGGTGGATAAACATGGCGACCAGTGTAGCAAAGGGATGCAGCAGCACCCGGCCCTAGACGCCCCGGGCCCGGTGCGCATGGAAGGTCGCAGTAAACGCAACGAAGCGCCCAGCCTCCAGGGCGACCCGGACTTCACGCATCAGGTTTACGTAGTAATGCAGGTTATGGATGCTGGCCAGCATGGGGCCCAGCATCTCGCCGCAGCGGTCCAGGTGGTGCAGATACGCGCGGCTAAAGCCCGCGCGCCCACCATCGTCCCAGGACACGCCACTGTTGCCCGCGCAGGCGTAGCAGGTGCAGGTGGTGTCCAAGGGCTGGGGGTCGCTCTTGTGGCGGGCGTTGCGGATTTTCAAATCACCAAAACGCGTGAACAGCGTCCCGTTGCGGGCATTGCGCGTGGGCATGACACAGTCAAACATATCAATACCGTTGTGCACCCCGGCAATCAAATCTTCCGGCGTGCCCACGCCCATCAAATAGTGGGGCTTATGGGCAGGCAGGCGTGGTCCGATATGGCGCAGCAGGCGCAGCATGTCGTCCTTGGGCTCGCCCACGCTCAGTCCGCCCACCGCGATGCCGGGAAAGTCCAAGGCCTCCAGGCCGGACAGCGACTCTTCGCGCAAGTCCTCAAACATACCGCCCTGCACGATGCCAAACAAGGCATTCGGGTTCTCCAGGCGTGCAAATTCGGTCTTGCAGCGTTCCGCCCAGCGCAGACTCAAGAGCATGGAGGAACGCGCTTCCGCCTCCGTGGTCACCTGCCCCTTGGTGGCGGCCTCGACCGACAAATAGGGCGTGCATTCGTCGAACTGCATGGCGATGTCCGAGTTCAGCGCAGTCTGGATCTGCATGCTGACTTCGGGCGTCAAAAATAGTTTGTCGCCGTTGACCGGCGAGGCAAAGTGCACGCCTTCTTCGCTGATCTTGCGCATGGCGCCCAAGCTCCACACCTGAAAGCCGCCCGAGTCGGTCAATATGGGTTTATCCCACTTCTCAAAAGCGTGCAAACCGCCGAACTGGCGCAGCACGTCCAGACCAGGCCGCATCCACAAATGGAAGGTGTTACCCAGAATGATCTGGGCGCCCATGTCGTCCAAGCTGCGCGGCATCACGCCTTTGACCGTGCCATAGGTGCCCACCGGCATAAAAACCGGCGTCTCCACCACCCCGTGGTTCAGCGTCAAGCGCCCCCGGCGGGCATGGCTGCCGGGGTGGTTTCCATCGGTACTGGGATGGTCGTGGGCCAGGATTTCAAACTTCAGCATGCCGGAATTCTAGGCGGGCGGCTTGCCGAACGCGGGCGTCTAACGTTCTGCTTTGCTGTACTTTTTTCTGAGTAAAGGCTTGCACACACAGCCATTTTCTGGACGCGGGGGACCGACCAGCAAGGGCGGCCCGGCGTGCGCTACCAGGCCACGCCCGCGCTGTGACAGTCTCCGGCTAGTGCGCGCCGCGCTCCAACACCATGGCGTCGCCGTAGCTAAAAAAGCGGTACTGCTGCGCAATCGCGTGGCGGTAGGCCGCCATCACCGGCTCATAGCCCGCAAACGCGCTAATCAGCATCAGCAGCGTTGATTTGGGCAGGTGGAAGTTGGTGATCAACATGTCAACCACCTGAAACCGGAAGCCAGGCGTAATAAAAATACTGGTATCGCCTGCGGCCACACCGCTGGCCGCCCAGCTCTCCAGCGTGCGAACGGTGGTTGTGCCCACCGCCACCACCCGCCCGCCGCGCGCCCGGCAGGCGGCTATCGCGTCTTGCGTAGCCTGCGG
This sequence comes from Comamonadaceae bacterium, assembly GCA_947446885.1. Taxonomy (GTDB): domain Bacteria; phylum Pseudomonadota; class Gammaproteobacteria; order Burkholderiales; family Burkholderiaceae_C; genus Allorhodoferax. The sequence continues at coordinate 29,153 of CANFHZ010000014.1, read as the reverse complement.
TACCTGGTACCACTCGCTGTGCATGCGGTGCTCCGCCAGGTTCTCAGTTTTGACCGGCTGAAAAGTGCCCGCGCCCACATGCAAGGTCACATGCGCGCGTTGAACGCCCATGGCATCGAGCTGCGCCAGAAGCGCCTCATCAAAATGCAGCGCGGCCGTGGGCGCAGCGATTGCGCCGGGGGTTTTGGCAAACACCGTCTGGTAGCGCTGCGCGTCCTCTTGCGCATCCGGGTCCGCACCGTCCTGCTGCCGGGAGATATAGGGCGGCAGGGGCATATGGCCGTGGCGTTCCATCAGCGTGTAAGGGTCATCGCCGGCGTCGTTGGAGAGCACAAAACGGAACAGCGGCCCCTGCGCATCCGGCCAGCGCCCCAGCAGCGTGGCGCGCAAACCGTCCGCCTGGCCAGGCGCGGTGTGCAGCGCCACGGTATCGCCCGGTGCCGGTTTTTTGCTCACCCGCAAATGCGCGGCGACCTGGTTGCCCCCCAGCACCCGCTCCACCAGAATTTCCAATTTGCCACCGCTGGCCTTTTCGCCGAAGAAGCGCGCCTTCATCACCCGTGTGTCGTTGAGCACCAGCAAATCCCCGGCCCGCAACAAACCAGGCAGCGCATGAAAAATGCGGTCCACCAAGGGCACACCACGGGCATCCAGCAAGCGCGCAGCGCTGCGCTGCGCGGCAGGGTGCTGGGCAATCAATTCCGGGGGCAACGCGAAATCAAAGTCGCTGAGCGTGAAGGTGCGGGGCATGAACGGGCCAGAGCGGGATGGGGCGGGAAGTATGCGCCAGCGCTCACTATCATCCGTCCATGACCCAGGAACACCACGCACACAGCCACGATCACAACCACGATCACTCCCACCTCAGCGAAATGGACGTCCGTGTGCGGGCGCTGCAAAGCCTGCTGGTGGAAAAAGGCTATCTGGATCCGGCGGCGCTGGATGTGATCATCGAAACCTATGAACACCAGGTGGGGCCCCACAACGGGGCGCGGGTGGTGGCGCGGGCCTGGGACGAACCAGCATTTTTTGACTGGCTGATGCGCGACGCCACCGCCGCCATCGCGGACATGGGCTACACCGGCCGGCAAGGCGAGCACATGGTGGCGGTGGCCAACACGCCGCAGACGCACCACATGGTGGTCTGCACGCTATGCAGCTGCTACCCCTGGCCGGTGCTGGGCCTGCCACCCGTTTGGTACAAGAGCGCGCCCTACCGCAGCAAAGCGGTGATGGACCCGCGGGGGGTGCTGGCCGACTTTGGCGTGCAGATGGGCGACAAGGTGACCCTGCGCGTGTGGGATTCGACCGCCGAGGTGCGCTATCTGGTCGTGCCCATGCGCCCGGCAGGAACGGAGGGGTGGACGCAGGAACAACTCGCCGCGCTGGTCACGCGCGACAGCATGATCGGTACAGGCCTGGCGCGGCCACCCTCTGCCGTGGCGGGGGTAGCAGCATGAACGGCGTGCATGACATGGGAGGCATGCAGGGCTTCGGCCCCGTGCGCCCCGAGATTAGCGAGCCGCTGTTCCACGCCGCCTGGGAGCGCCAAGCGCTCGCTATCACCGTGGCCATGGGTGCCTGCGGCCAGTGGAATATCGACATCTCCCGCAGCGCGCGCGAATCCTTGCCGCCCGCGCAGTATCTTGGCAGCAGTTATTACGCCATCTGGCTGGCGGGTCTCGAAAAGTTGATGTGCGAGCGCGGCATGGTCAGCGCCGCCGAGTTGCAGACCGGACTGGCGGACAGCCCGCCATTGCCTGGCGTTCGCCGCCTGGACGCAGCCCAAACCGCGCAGGCCCTGGCCCGGGGCACGGCCAGCACCCGCAACATAGACGCCCCGGCCCGCTTCACGGTCGGGCAGCGCGTGCGGGCACGGCAAATCCACCCCGCAGGGCATACCCGCCTGCCGCGCTATGTGCGGGGCCACATCGGCACGGTTGAGCGCATCCACGGCGCACACGTGTTTCCCGACACCCGCGTGGGCCGCCCCGTCCCGCCCTTTGTTGACGAAGCGCATTGGCTGTACACCGTGGTCTTTGACGGACAGGACTTGTGGGGCAGTGGCGCATCAACCGGGCTGCTGGTCAGCGTAGATGCCTGGGAACCGTATCTGGAAGCCGTGGAGACCGGCGCGTGAGCACCCCGCGCGCCACCCTGGCCGACATCGCCGCCCAATGCCGCGGCGGGCTGCCCCTGCCACCCGGTGGTGATCAGGGCCCGGTGTTTGCCGAACCCTGGCAGGCCCAGGCTTTTGCCATCGTGGTCCAGCTGCATGCCCGCGGCGCGTTCACGTGGGCGCAGTGGGCGCAGGCGCTGAGCCAGACCATTGCCCAGGCCCGCACACGCGGCGACGCTGACGATGGCAGCGGCTATTACCAACACTGGGTCGACGCGCTGGAGCAACTGGTTCTGGCGCAGGGGCTGGGCACGGCCGAGCACATCCACCGCCTCGAGCATGCCTGGGAAGCGGCCGCCGCCCGCACGCCCCACGGGCAGCCGATTGAGGTGCTGGAGCAGGATTTCGCCGCCCCGGCGTGACGGAATGGCACGGCTGCGGGTACCGGCACAGCCTTTGACCCACATCAAGACCACTTATGCGGGTAATCCGTAAAGTGAACGTTTCACCATCCGGAGGACTCCATGATTGCCATCGACGCCGAACACAAAGCCAAACTGATGCACGACCTGAACCTGGTCATTGAAGACGCGCAGGTCTTGCTGCGCATGACCGCCGATCAAGTCAGCGAAGAGGCCCATGCGGTGCGGGAGCGCGTCACCCAGCGGCTGGACAAGGCAAAGGAAGAACTGAAATCCTTGCAAGACAGCGCCCTCCAAAGCGCCAAGGCCGCAGCCCAAAGCACCGACCGCTTCGTACACGACAACCCGTGGAAATCAGTCGCCATTGCCGCAGGGGCCGGCCTGCTCCTCGGTGTGCTCATCAGCCGCCGCTGAAACCCGGGCCAGTACCCCTACCCTACCGATGGAACACGCCAAAAGCAGCGGTTTACTGGCCTCTTTGCGCCAGCTTTTGGGCACGCTGCTGGAAATTGCCCAAATCCGCCTGGAGTTGATCAGCACCGAGCTGGAAGCAGAAAAACAGCGCTGGTTCGCGGTCCTGTGGCTGGCTGCCTTGGCACTGGTGTGCATCGCGCTGGGCCTGGTGCTGCTGTGCGGCACCGTACTGCTGCTGTTCTGGGAGGGCTACAGACTGGCGGCCTGCGCCGGTTTGGCGGTGGTCTTTCTGGGCGGCGGTGCGCTACTCCTGGCGCAAGCGCGCCAAGGTCTGCGCCAGCCCGGAGGCGTCTTTCAGGCCAGCGTGGCCGAATTGCGGCGTGACAGGGGCGCCGAATTACCACCGGCTCCTTAGTCGCCATGACCCACGCCGATCTGCGCGCCCGCCAGACCCGCTTGCTGCAACACAGCGCCGTATTGCGGGCGCAAGTGCGGCGGGAACTGATGCAGCTGGAGCCCGGCTTTGCACTGGCCGATCGAGTGGTTCAGGCAGGCGGATGGCTGCGCCGCAATCCGCTGTATGGGGCTGCTGCACTGGCTGCGTGCGTGGTGCTCAAGCCCCGCGCAGTGTGGCGTGTAACGGTGCGAGTCTGGTCAACGTGGCAGCGCTGGCAAAACCTGCGCCAGTGGATTGCCCGAGCCCGTCCAGCGGATCAAGGGGGCTAAGCGCGGATTTTTTGTACCAGCGCGGTAGTTGAATAGCCCCGGACAAAAGGCAGGGCCAATGCACGCCCTCCCCAGGATTGGACCAAGGCCGTCTCCGGCAGGGTTTGCATGTCGTAATCGCCACCTTTAACCAGAACGTCGGGGCGCAGCTGCGCAATCAAGGCCTCAGGGGTGTCTTCATCAAACCAGGTGACCAGATCCACTGCGCCCAAGGCGGCAATCACCATGGCGCGGTCCATTTCGTTGTTTAGCGGCCGATCAGGCCCTTTGCCGAGGCGGCGGGCGGATGCATCGGTATTCAGTGCCACGATCAAGCTGGCACCCAGCGCGCGGGCTTGCGCCAGGTACACCACATGGCCCCGGTGCAACACGTCAAACACGCCGTTGGTAAACACCCAGGGCCGCGGCAGCGCAGGCAGCGCCTGCGTGCGGGCAGTGGAGTCAAGCAGCTTGTGCAAAAAACCAGGCTGCGGGTGGGCGCTTGTGCTGGCCGAAAGATCAGTTACCGGCCTCATACCGCGCCGCGCGTGCCCGTGCTGGCACCAAGTTCGCGTTGCAGTTCAGCAGCAAGCTCTTTGCGGTATTTGTTGAGTTCTTGAACCGTAGAAAAACTGCGTTCCATCAAGAGGCTCAGGTTGTGCAAGATGCGCTCAACCACCTTGCCTTCCCAGGTGGCGTCAAAGCGGATCTGGTGGTCCAACCAGTGCTCCAGCCACTGCGGATTGGGCAAACGGCTTTGCACCGTATCGCGCGGGAACATCGCCTTATTGACATGCAAATTGGTGGGGTGCAAAGCCTGCGCCGTGCGCCGTGCGCTGCCCATGAGCACACCGACTTTGGCAAAAGCCGCCTTGGCTTCCAATCCAAAGGTGCTGATGGCCCGTTTCATGTACTTCAGGTAGGCACCTCCATGGCGGGCCTCATCCTGGCTGAGCGTGGTGTAAATCGTTTTGATCACCGGCTCGGTATGCCACTGGGCGGCGCGGCGGTACCAATGGTTGAGGCGGATTTCGCCGCAAAAATGCAGCATCAGGGTCTCCAGCGCCGGGGCTGGGTCAAATTCAAAACGCACGGCGTGCAGCTCGGCTTCAGTGGGAACCATGTCCGGGCGGAAGCGTCGCAGATACTCCATCAGCACCAGTGCATGTTTCTGTTCTTCAAAAAACCAAATCGACATGAAGGCCGAAAAATCACTGTCACTGCGGTTGTCGCGCAAAAACATTTCAGTCGCAGGCAAGGCAGCCCATTCGGTGATGGCATTCATTTTGATCGTGGCCGCCTGCTCATCACTCAAGGCGTCGCCGTCAAACGCCGCCCAGGGAATATCGCGCTCCATATCCCAACGCACGGACTCCAACTGGCGGAACAATTCGGGGTACAACATGCAGGCATTCTAGAGGGCGGGCCACAAAGAAATGGCCCTAAGGCGCAAGACATTGCTGCCATGTCGGGAAACTACCGTATAGTTTTGCGATGCAGCGGATCGCAATTATTGGTTCAGGAATTTCCGGTCTAGCCGCAGCCCACGGCCTTCGCGGGCGCGCCGACATCACGCTGTTCGAGGCCGCCAGCTACTTCGGCGGTCACACCCACACGGTCGACATCACACTTCCCACACCCGATGGCCCGCTCACCCACGGCGTGGACACCGGGTTTCTGGTTTTTAACGAACGCACCTACCCGCAATTGATCGCCCTGTTTGCCGAACTCGGCGTGCCCAGCACCAAGTCAGACATGTCATTTTCAGTGCAGGTGGCGCGGGGTGCGGGCCAGCTGGAGTGGAGCGGCTCCAGCCTAGCCACGGTGTTCGCCCAGCCGGTCAATCTGCTGCGCCCCGGCTTTTGGCGCATGTTGCGTGACATCTTGCGCTTTAACCGCATCTGCACCGGTATTGCAGAGCGCCAGCGCGAGACCGAACTGAACCAGCCACTGCGCGCGTTTTTGGATGCACAGCACTTCAGCGCCGAGTTCCGCGACTGGTATTTTTTGCCCATGCTGGGTTGCATCTGGAGCTGCCCGACCCAGCAGATGCTGGCGTTCCCGGTCGCGACCATGATCCGCTTTTGCCACAACCACGGACTCATGCAGGTCAGCAACCGTCCTGCCTGGTGGACAGTGCCTGGCGGTGCGCGCCAGTACGTCGAGAAAATCCTTGCCCAGCTACCCGACCGGCGGCTGAACACGCCGGTGCTCAGCGTACGGCGCGCCACGGACGGCGTTGCAGTGCAATTCCGAGACGCCAGCGGCACCCACACCGAACAGTTCGACCGCGTGGTCTTCGCCACCCACTCCGATCAGGCGCTGGCTTTGCTGGCCGATGCCAGCACCGCCGAGCGCGAAGTGCTCAGCGCCATTCCCTACCAGCCCAATGTGGCCGTACTGCACACCGATGCCAGCGTGCTCCCACGCCGCCGCGCCGCCTGGGCTGCCTGGAATTACCAGGGCAGTGCCCCGGGCACCACACAACCCCGGGTGTGCCTGCATTACCTGCTCAATAAATTGCAGCCGCTGCCCTTTGCACAGCCAGTGGTGGTGTCGCTCAATCCCGTTCACGCCATCGACCCGGAGCAAACGCTGGGCCGCTTCCACTATGCGCACCCGGTGTTTGATCTCGCAGCCATTCGCGCCCAAGCGGAGTTACCCGCGCTACAAGGGCACAAAGGCACTTTTTTCTGCGGAGCCTGGACGGGCTACGGTTTCCACGAAGATGGACTGAAATCGGGCCTGGATGTGGCTGCGCGGATTGCTGGTGCAGCCTGATATGGACCTGGCGCAGCCCTTGATCGGTTTTGGTGTGGTGCGCCACACGCGTCTGCGCCCCGCAGCGCATGCCTTTGCCTATCCCACCTATTTTTTGATGCTGCCCATGCGGACCCTGCGCGCGCATGGCAGTGCAAGGCTGGCGCTGAACCGCTTTGCTCCCATCAGCTTTTTCGATCGCGACCATGGCGATGGACGCGGGCCGCAAGCCGGTGGCGCGCTGGGTTGGCTGGACGCAGAGCTGGCGCGCAACGCTGTGTTTGACGCCGACGGCGAGGTCTGGCTGCACTGCTACCCGCGCGTATGGGGCTTTACCTTCAAACCGGTGAGCTTCTGGTACTGCTACCGCGCCGACGGAAGCCTGCGTGCCATCGTGGTCGAGGTCAACAACACCTTTGGCGAGCGCCATTGTTATTTGCACGAGAACCCGCGTCTAGGTACTGAGCTGCGCAGCGCCAAGGTGTTCCATGTCTCGCCCTTCGCCGCCGTGGCCGGTGGCTACCGCTTCCGTTTCATGGTCACTGCCCAGCGCACGCGCACGGTGGCGCGGGTCGACTGGCACGATGCGGACGGTCCGGTTCTGCAAACCAGCGTCAGCGGTCACTTGGAGCCCATCAGCACACGCAGCTTGCGCCGCGCCGCCTGGGGCTATCCGCTGATGACCCTGGCCCTGATAGGGCGTATCCACTGGCAGGCGCTACAACTCTGGCGCAAACGCGTACCCTTTTTCCATAAACCCGCGCCACCAGAACAATTTGTGTCCCGTTGACGCGTTTTTTTCTTCCGCCTGTATTTGACTTTTTGACCCTTCCCATGCGCAGCAACTCCGCCTCGGGCTCTACAGCCCCGCCTCCCGCCATGCCCGCTGCGGCACGTACCGTTTTTGCGCTGCTTCGCCGCCTGGAAGTCGGTAGTCTTACCGTGCAGCTGCCCGATGGATCGGTGCAACGCTTTGGCCACCAGGCCTCCCCACACGGCACCTTGTTGCTGCGTAACTGGAAGCCTTTTGCTGCCGCGCTCAAGTCCGGCGACATCGGTTTTGCCGAAAGCTACATCGCCGGGGACTGGACCAGCTCCAACCTCACCGAGCTGTTGCGCCTGCTGATCCGCAACCGCGAAGTGATTGACCGCGCCATCTTCGGCAGCTGGTGGGGCGTGGCGCTGTACCGCATCAAGCACCTGCTCAAACGCAACACGCGGGGCAATAGCAAAAAAAACATCCATGCGCATTACGACCTGGGTAACAGTTTTTACACACTGTGGCTGGACGAATCGATGAACTATTCCAGCGCCCTGTTCGACGGCGATCTGGCGCAAAGCACCACCGCAGCACAAAACGCCAAGGTGCGCCGCGCGCTCACCGAGCTTGGTACCGCTCCTGGGGCACGGATTCTGGAAATCGGTTGCGGTTGGGGCGCGCTGGCCGAAATGGCCGCCCGCGATTTCGACGCACATCTCAGCGGCGTAACGCTCAGCACCGAACAACTGGACTTCGCCCGCCAGCGCATGCAGCGTCTGGGCCTGTCTGAGCGTGTCGATTTGCGCCTGCAGGATTACCGTGACATTAGCGATGCGCCTTTTGATGCCATTTGCTCCATCGAAATGCTAGAAGCCGTGGGGCAGGAATTCTGGCCCACCTACTTCCAGACCGTGGCGCGCTTACTCAAACCGGGTGGCCGCGCCTGCATCCAAAGCATCGTCATCGCCGACAGCTTGTTCGAGCGCTACCTGCGCAACACCGACTTCATCCAGCAGTACATCTTCCCGGGCGGCTGCCTACCCAGCCCCTCGGCCCTGCGGGCCCAGGCGCAGGCGGCGGGGCTGGAAGTGGTCAATGAACTGGCCTTCGGCCACGACTACGCTGAAACGCTCAAACGCTGGCGCGAAAGCTTTCTGGCCCGCCGAGCCGATGTGCTGATGGGCGGTTTTGACCAGCGTTTTATGCATATATGGGAGTTCTACCTGGCTTATTGCGAAGCCGGATTTGCAGAAGACAACCTGGATGTTGTGCAAATCACGCTGAGAAAGCCCGCATGATTCACTCCCGCTTCTGGATCACTCTGGCGCTGTGCACCACGGCCCTGACGGGGCCGCACGCGCAGGCCCAAACCACCACCCCCTCCACCATCGCAGCTGAAGTAAAGGCCGAATTGCCGGACGCCCGCACCCTGGGCACATCCCGCATGCGGTTTTTCGGCATCGATTTGTACGACGCAAAACTATTTGCCCCAGGGCTTAAACGCAGCGACTACGCCGCCGCGCCTTTTGCGCTGGAAATTGTGTACCTGCGCAGCTTTGATGGACCGGCCATCGCGGAACGTTCGCTCAAAGAAATGCGCCGTGTGGGCAGCATCAGCCCCGATAAGGAAAAGTCCTGGCTGCAAACCATGCGCCAGACTTTTCCGAACGTGAAATCCGGCGACCGCATCACCGCCATCCACAAGCCCGACGTGGGCATACGCTTTTTTGTCAATGGCCTGGCCCATGCCAGCATCAACGACCCGGAATTCAGCCGTTATTTCTTTGGCATCTGGCTCGGACCGAACACCAGTGAACCCAAGATGCGCAACGACTTGCTCGCCGGAGCCAGCGACTGATGGACAAACTCCTGCCACACCGCGAACAGCAAGCGGGGGCGGCAGGCTTGGGCGGCGCGGCTACGCTGCGCTACGGACTGATGGGCTTCGCGCTGGCCTTCGTGGCACTTCCGCTGTACGTGCTGCTGCCCAACTACTACGCCGTGCATTTCGGACTGCCCCTGGCAAGCTTAGGCGCCATGCTCTTGGGCGCACGTTTACTCGACGCGCTGGTCGATCCGCTGCTGGGGCGCGGTGTAAACAGGCTATTGGAGGGCTCGACACGCCGCGCGCTGGCATGGGGCGCTGGCGCAGCAGCCGCTTTGGGCGCGGGCTTCTTGGGCCTGTGGTTTCCACTGTGGACGCAGGGCGATGCCCTGCTGCTGAACCTGGCCGCGAGTCTGGTGCTGACCTATCTGGCCTTCAGCGCCTTGACCATAGGCCACCAGTCTTGGGGTGCACTACTGGGTGGCGACGCACTGCAGCGCGCCCGCATCGTTGCCTGGCGGGAAGGCCTGGGGCTGGCCGGGGTGCTGGTGGCATCGGTGGCGGGCACGCTGTGGGATATGCAAATCAGCGTGGCACTGCTGTGGCTGGCGCTGGCGCTGGCCTGGTGGGGCTGGCGCAGCGGGCCACAGCCGGGCTCTGATGACCCACAAGTGACGCGGCCCGGGCCGCACCATGGCGCGCTCTTACTGCCGTTTTCCAATCCGGCTTTTCGTGCGCTGTTTACTGTGTTCATGCTCAACGGCATTGCCAGCGCCCTGCCCGCCACGTTGATGCTGTTTTTTGTCCAAGACCTGCTGCAAGCCCCGGCCAGCATGCAGCCGGTTTTTTTGGCGACCTACTTTGTTTGCGGCGCACTGGGCCTGGGCGCATGGCTGAAGCTGGTGGCGTACTGGGGTCTGGCGCGCAGCTGGCTCGCTGGCATGCTGCTGGCATGCGCTGTATTCCTGTTTGCCGCTGGGCTAGGCCCGGGCGATGCGTGGGGCTACGCCGCCGTGTGCGCGGGTAGCGGGCTGGCGTTGGGGGCTGATCTGGCGCTGCCCGGAGCCATACTGGCAGGCATCACGCAGCGCGCGCGGACTGACGCGGGCACGCAAGAAGGCGCGTATTTCGGCTGGTGGAGCTGTGCGACCAAGCTCAACCTGGCCCTGGCTGCCGGGCTGGCACTGCCCGCCCTGGCGGCATGGGGTTACCACCCCGGCGCACAAGATCCGCAGGCCTTGCACGCGCTTACCTGGGCTTATTGCCTGCTGCCTTGCGCGCTCAAATGCGTGGCAGCCGGTTTATTGTTTGTGTTCCACTCCAGAAAGACTTTATGAAACGACGTTTGCTTTTAGGTGCAGCTGCTGCCGGTACGCTGGCACTGGGCGGCTGCGCTTCCAACCTGATAGAGGAATACGCCGGCCAGCAACCCGCTTTGGATTTGCGCCAGTATTTCAATGGCACTTTGGACGCATACGGCATCTTCACCGACTGGTCCGGCAAAGTCGTCAAACGCTTCACCGTGTTGATGCAGTGCAGCTGGGACGGCGATAAGGGCGTGCTGGACGAGGACTTCAGCTACTCCGACGGCACCAAGCAACGCCGCATTTGGCGTCTGAAGGCGCTACCGGATGGACGCTACGAGGGCCGCGCCGACGATGTAATCGGCAGCGCACAGGGGCAGGCGGTGGGCAATGCGCTGAACTGGCGCTACACACTGGCCCTGCCGGTAGACGGCTCCATTTACGAGGTGCAGTTTGACGACTGGATGTATTTGATGAACGACCGGGTCATGCTCAACAAGGCGCAAATGCGCAAGTTCGGTATCTACCTGGGCGAAGTCACGCTGTCCTTCAGCAAGCGCTAAAGGTTTGGCGCCATGGGACTGTTTTTCAAACCGCTGAACCCGCCGCTGGCCGATTGGCAGGGCAAAACCGTGTGGTTGATCGGGGCCAGCAGTGGTATCGGTGAGGCCGCCGCCGCCGCCTTGCACGCGGCCGGGGCGCGGGTGGTGGTATCGGCGCGGCGCGCCCATGCCTTGGCCGGTTTTGTGCAGGCACATCCCGGCAGCCTGGCCATTCCTGTGGATGTCAGCGATGGCGCCGGCGTTCAAGCAGCTGCGCAGCAGGTGCTGGCGCTGGGGCCTATGGACTGCGTGGTCTATTGCAGTGGCATCTACACCCCCACGCGCGCGTTTGCCTTGGACGCGACCGACGCCATCCGCCACATGGATGTCAACTACAACGGCGCGCTACGGGTACTCGCGGCAGTGCTGCCGGCGATGCTGGCCCAAGGCAGGGGTCATATCAGTCTGGTCAGCAGCGTCGCGGGGTACCGGGGCCTCACAAACGGCCTGGTCTACGGCCCCACCAAAGCTGCGCTAACCCACCTGGCCGAGGGCTTGTACCTGGACCTGCACGGCAAAGGCCTGGGGGTATCGGTCATCAGCCCCGGCTTTGTTGAAACCCCGGCGACGGCCGTCAATGATTTCGCCATGCCCGCGCTCATCAGCGCGGCACAGGCAGCGCAGCACATGCTGAGCGGTTGGGCTGAGGGAGATTTTGAAATTCAATTTCCCAAGCGCTTCACGCGCTGGATGCAGCTGCTGCGCGTGCTGCCCGACCGCTGGTATTTCGCGTTGGTACGAAAGTTCACCCAATGAGCACATCCACACCACCATGCACGGAACACGTGGCGGGCGTGATCGCGTTCTTTGAGACGCTCACACCGCAGACTCTGAACCACTTGGCGCAGGTGTATGCGGCAGATGCGCGTTTCAAAGACCCGTTCAATGATGTTCGCGGCCTGCCCGCGATACAGGGCATTCTTGCGCACATGTTTGTGGCCTTGCAGCAGCCGCGTTTTGTGATTACCCGGCACGTGGCGCAAGGAGCCGATTGTTTTTTAACCTGGGATTTTTACTTTTTTATGGACCGCCTCGGCGGCGGTACAGAACAAAAAATCGCTGGCGCAACGCACCTGGTGTTCAATGCCGAGGGTCGGATCGAACTGCACCGCGATTACTGGGATGCAGCCGAAGAACTGTACGAAAAACTCCCGGTGGTGGGCAGCCTGATGCGCTGGCTTAAACGCCGCGCCAACAGCTAAACGACCAATCCTTAGGTGGGCAGGGTATCGGCGAAGCTGGGGCGCTGCACCAGTTTGTCAAACAGGCGCTGCAAATTCGGATGCGCGCCGCGCCAGTCAATTTCCGGAAAACGGAAATCGAGATAGCCCAAGGCGACGCCCACGCTGATATCCGACAGCGAAAAATGCACGCCGGAACAAAAAGCCTGCTCACCCAATCCATCAGCCATGGCCTGCAAGGCAGCATGCACTTTGCCCAGTTGACGATCAATCCAGGCGCTGCTGCGCTGCTCCGTGCTCCGGCCCGCCCAAGTGGCTTCCAGCCGGGCCAGGATGGCTGCGTCGAGCACGCCATCGGCCAAGGCTTCCCAGGTCTTCACGCCGGCGCGCTCACGGCCTACCGGAGGAATCAATTTGCCAACCGGCGAGAGCGCATCCAGGTATTCCACGATGACGCGGGAATCAAACAAAGCCTCGGCCCCCTCCATCACCAAGCAAGGTACTTTGCCAAGCGGGTTGACTTCACCGATGGTGGTGGCAGCGTTCCAAACGTCTTCGGTGACGAACTCGTAATCCAATTTTTTCTCGGCCATCACGATGCGCACTTTGCGCACATAAGGGCTGGTTACCGAACCGATTAATTTCATGGGGTTGTACTCAGACTGATTGCACGGTGCATTTTAGGTACAAGTTGAGGGCAGCCATCGCGCACATGCCCCCGCCTACAATCTATCAATGACATTTTCAGTTTTGGACGCCCTGTCGCCGCTGGACGGCCGCTACGCCGCGAAGCTCAACGCCTTGCGCCCCATGATGAGCGAGCTGGGCTATATGCACCGGCGGGTGCAGGTCGAGATTGCCTGGTTTATTGCGCTGAGTGACGCCGGTTTCGATGAGTTCAAGCCCTTATCAGCCGGTGCGCGCACGTATTTGCTGGGTCTGGTGCGCAATTTTTCGCGTGCCGACGGACAAGCCATCAAAGACATTGAAAAGACCACCAACCACGACGTGAAGGCGGTGGAGTACTGGCTCAAGTCCAAATTCGAAGCGCGACCAGAGCTGATGCGCAGCGCCGAATTTGTGCACTTTGCGTGCACAAGCGAAGACATCAACAACACCAGCCACGCTCTGCAACTGCGCACCGGGCGGGACATGGTGCTGCTGCCCGAACTCGACCGCGTGCTGCTGCGCCTGCGCAATATGGCCCAGGCCTTTGCCGACGTGCCCATGCTCAGCCGCACCCACGGCCAAACGGCAAGCCCGACCACGGTGGGCAAAGAAATCGCCAATGTGGTGATGCGCCTCAACCACGCCTGCGAACGCATTGCCAACGTGCCCATCATGGCCAAGATGAACGGCGCGGTGGGCAATTACAACGCCCATCTCAGCGCCTGGCCAGACTTTGACTGGGAAGCCTTTGCCAAGCGGGTGATTGAGTCGCCGGAGCCTTTGGGCCTGGGGCTCAAGTTCCAGCCCTACAGCATCCAGATCGAGCCGCACGATTACATGGCCGAGTTATTTGACGCCGTGGCACGTACCAACACCATCCTGATTGACCTCTCGCGCGACATCTGGGGTTATGTGTCGCTGGGCTATTTCAAACAAAAACTGCGCCCGGGCGAAGTCGGCTCCAGCACCATGCCGCACAAGGTCAACCCGATCGACTTTGAAAACGCCGAGGGCAATCTGGGCCTGTCCAACGCCATGTTGCGCCACCTGAGCGAGAAGCTGCCCATCAGCCGTTGGCAGCGCGACCTCAGCGACTCCACGGTGCTGCGCAATATGGGCGTGGCGCTGGGCTACGGGGTGCTGGCCTACCAATCGCTGCACACCGGGCTTGAGAAGCTGGAAATCAACCGCCCGGCCATTGCCGCAGACCTGGACGCCGCCTGGGAAGTACTGGCCGAACCGATACAAACCGTGATGCGCCGCTACGGATTGCGCGAGCCCTATGAACAGCTCAAGGCCTTCACACGCGGCCAGGTGATGACGCAAGAGCTGATCCAGGGCTTTATCCGCGAACTGGCTATTCCAGAGGCCGAAAAACAGCGCTTGCTCGCCCTCACACCGGGTGGCTACACCGGCATGGCCGAAGCGCTGGCGCGCCGCGTCTGATCGGCCACCATGGCCATCAAATCCACCATCTTCAAAGCCAACCTGCAGATCGCCGATATTGACCACGGCTACTACGCCGACCACGCGCTGACGCTGGCGCGCCACCCCAGCGAAACCGACGAACGCATGCTGATCCGCCTGGTCGCTTTGGCGCTGCATGCGCACCAGCTGGTATCGCTGTGCCAAGGTGACGGCACGCTGGCTTTTGGTGCGGGCCTGTCCGACCCGGACGAACCCGATGTCTGGCTCAAAGATTTCACGGGTCGCATCCGCTTGTGGCTCGAAGTCGGTCAACCCGAAGACAAACCCCTGCTCAAAGCCTGCGGCAAAGCCGATGCGGTGGTCTTGTATTGCTTCAACCACGCCGCCGAAGTATGGTGGCGCGGCATGGAAAACAAACTCAGCCGGGCCCGCAATCTGGAGGTGTGGCGCATCCCCACCGAAGCCGCACAGGCGCTGATTCCGCTGGCGCAGCGCAGCATGCAGTTGCAGGCCACAGTGCAAGAAGGCGCGCTAACCCTGAGCGACGCCGCCCACAGCGTGGTGGTGGAGCCGCTGCGCTGGAAATAAAGCCGGGTTGCAGTGGCCCGCTAGCCCTGCGCCTTGCGCTCAGCAGCGCGTTCCGCATATTTGTTGAAACGCCAGGCACTGGCCTCCAGCGTGATGCGCCGCCAGGTGCTGCGTTTCTGCGCCGGGCTGAATTCCTGCCAGCGTTGCACCTCCTCAAAGCTGCGACCACAGCCCTTGCATTGCGCGTCGCCTTGGCTGGTCGAGCAAATCGCAATGCACGGTGTATCCGGCGTGCTGTGGTACCAGGTCAGCCAGGCCTCTTTGGCTACGGCCGGCATGCTCACCTCGTCGACCTCGGTAAAGCGGTAGTACACCATCAAGCCGTAGACCTCGGCGAGGGCGCGGGTGGGCGCGGGCAAGCGCACACCATCGGGCGAAGGTTCGCGGTGGCGCCAAAAATTGATGGCGGATTCGATATCAGTGATGTGGATAGCAGGCATGGGTCAGGGCGCGATGGGGCGCACATCTTAGCGATGCGACCGCAAGCGCCACAGCCGTGGTTTAATCCCGCCTGAAGGGGAGTAACTCCCACCAACAGCATGCTCTTGTGGCATCGCTTGTTGCATCGACCTGCCGTCAATACGGGGCCTGCGCCCCCGGTTCGTCGGGCCCACACCACAGCGTGCGGGCCGAGTAAGACCTTCGACCAGGTGCCGCATGGCACAGTCGAGGCGTTGCTTACAACACCCTGTCGGATGCCATGCGTTTTTTTCAGCTTTGGACGAAAGACGTTTATGGAACTTTTTACTGCTCCCTGGTGGTCAGCGCTGCTGGCCATCATCCTCATTGATCTGGTTTTGGCCGGTGACAACGCCATTGTCATCGCGCTGGCTGCGCGCAACCTGCCCGCCGCGCTGCAACGCAAAGCCATCATCTGGGGCACGGTGGGTGCGATCGTGGTGCGCGCGGCAATGACAGTTGGCGTGGTGTGGCTCCTGCAAATTCCGGGGCTTATGCTGGTCGGCGGCCTGGGGCTTTTATGGATTGCCTACAAGCTGTTGGCCGATCAAGGCGGTGGACATGACGACAACCCGGTGGTCACCACTTTTTGGGGTGCGATGCGCACCATCGTCATCGCCGATGCCCTGATGGGTGTGGACAACGTGCTAGGTGTGGCTGGTGCCGCCCACGGACAGTTTGACCTGGTGCTCATCGGACTGCTCGCCAGTGTGCCGATCATGGTGTTTGGCAGCAATGTGGTGCTGCGACTGGTGGATCGTTTTCCGGTAATCATCATGCTGGGCTCGGCCGTGCTGGCTCTGACGGCGGCCCAGATGATTCTGGGGGAACCCATGGTCGAGGCGTACGCTGCAGGCGACGAGTTGCTGCCGCTGCGCGTGGCCGTATATCTGGTCGCCGTAGTTGGCGTCTGCGGCGGCGGCTGGTTGGCCGCGCGGCGCGCGGCACCCGAAAAAACCGACGACTCCGCACTGACCTGAAGCAACCCGTTTGGTGCATGGGCTGCTATCCTGCAGCCTATGCGACTCCTTCTGAAATGGCTGCTGGGCGCGTGCGCACTGCTGGCTATTGCGCATGTTTACAGCGGCGTGCAAATCGGCAATTTCCATGTTGCCTTGCTGGCAGCCGTATTGCTGGCTTTCCTCAACACCGTCCTGAGGCCGGTACTGATTTTGCTGACCTTTCCAGTGACGGTGCTGACGCTGGGTTTGTTTTTGTTCGTCATCAATGCGCTGGTGTTCTGGCTTGCCGCCAGTATGTTGAACGACTTTGTGGTGCCCGGCTTTGGAGCCGCGCTGGTCGGCTCGCTGCTCTACACCGGCTTCAATATGGTGATCAACTCAGCGCTCGAGCGCCTGCTGCCGCGCTAGGGCGGCCAGCGTGCGGGCCCGGCTGTCCACAATGGAAGCCTCTACGTAATCCGGCCCGTTGGGGCCCCACTTGCCTGCACGCGCCAGGTCCTGGGCGGCGCGCATGCGGTCCAGGGCCGCCGCCGGATCCTGCTCCAACGCGCTGATTTCACCCTCGGCCCGCACTGAGGCAACCTGATTTCCCAGTGCGGCATACGCCTGCGACACCAAGCGCCAGGCACCGGCATCGCGCGGGCGATCGGCCAGCCACAGACGCAAGTCACCCACCACCTGGGCTGACGCGCCGCTGCGGATACGGGCCTGGGCCGTGAGCAGCACCTGGGTGCGCGAGGGGCTCGTGCCGGTGGCCTGCGGCAACGCCAGCAAAGACAAAGCGCGCGCCGTATCCCCCACAGCCAGCGCCAGCTCTGCGCCCAGCCAACGCGCCTGCTCCAGCGCCGCTGGGTTGCCGCGACAGCGCTCGAATAAGCGCCCAAAGGCACTGAGGGCAAGCGGCCAGTCGCGCACCTGCATCGCAGCCAGAGTCGCTCCATACAAAACCACGGCTTGCTGGGCAAGGGGCTGGCTGGCCAGGCCCTCATCGCGGGCCTGCGCAAACCACACTGCAAGCACCTGGGGATCGGGCTGTGCCAAAACTTTGGCGCGGGCCGACATCAAACGCGGCACCCAGTCCTCCGCCGGGTCCGGAGTTTGGCGACTGGTGTGCTGCACCGGCGCGTCCACCCCGATACGCGACTGCATGTCCGCCATGCGTTCAGTAGTCAGCGGATGGCTGCGCAAATACGGGAAGCCGCCACCCTCTGTGAGCCGGCCCGACTGCTGCAACACGGCAAACATGTCTACAAATCCCTGGGGCGAAAACCCGGCCTCCTGCAGCACGGCAAAGCCGATGCGGTCGGCCTCGCGCTCCATGTCGCGTGAATAGTTGAGCTGGCTTTGCACGGCTAGCGCCTGGCTGCCCACAATCGCCGCGTTCGCGCCCTGCGCGTTATCGGCACCCTTGCTGGCCGCCAGCACACCCAAAACCAGCGCGCCCATCACCCACGGCCCCATGGCGTTCTGCCTGGCCATATTGCGCGCGATGTGACGCTGCGTCACATGCGTCAGCTCATGCGCCAGAACCGAGGCCAGCTCGGCGCGGCTTTGGGCGGCGCCCACCAAACCGAGGTGCAAGCCCATATAACCGCCCGGCAACGCAAAGGCGTTGACCGTACGGTCGCGCGACAACAGGATTTCCCAGGCGTTGGCGTCTTCCTGCTCAGGCAGCGCCTCGCCACGCTGGCGCGCCGCCTGCAACAAGGGCTGCCAGAGCGATTGCACGTAGTCCATCAGGATCAAATCGGGCAAATAGTCCGGGTCGCGGTACAAATGGCGCACGATGGAGTCACCCAGGCGCCGCTCCGCCACCGGCGACAGCGTGGTGCCGTCACCCAGACCGGGCAACGCAGCTGAACTTTGGGCGCCCAGGGGAACAGGCCCTGCGGCCAGGGTAATAAGCAGCAACAGGCTCAGGACGCGCTGGGTAAATCGGCGTAGCAGCATTCCCCTATGATGCCAGTGACACATGCCGACTCTGTAAACCTCCCGCCTACCCACCATGACAACGAGCCCTCCGCAGTCCCTGACCCATTTCGACGCACAGGGCCACGCACACATGGTGGACGTAGGCGACAAAGCCGCAACCCGACGCCAGGCCATTGCCAGCGGCCGCATCGAGATGCTGCCGGCCACCCGCGCGCTGATTGCCAGCGGCAGCGCCAAAAAGGGCGATGTACTGGGCGTGGCCCGCCTGGCCGGCATCATGGCGGCCAAAAAAACCAGCGAGCTGATCCCCCTGTGCCACCCGCTGGCACTCAGCCATGTGGCCGTTTCCTTGGGCGTGGTCGACGCCGCCAGCGCCGGGTTTGACGGTGTCAGCTGCACCGCCACGGTCGAAACCACCGGCCCCACCGGCGTCGAAATGGAAGCCCTAACCGCCGTCCAGGTCGCCCTGCTCACCGTCTACGACATGTGCAAAGCCGTGGACCGGGGCATGACCATCACCGATGTGAAGCTGCTGGAGAAGCACGGGGGCAAGTCGGGGAGTTTTGTCAACGGCTAATTCTTAAGGCCTTTCAGCCTGCATTGCTACGCCGCGTACCGGTACCGGTACCGGCGCTCGCTTGATCACTTTTTGTTTGGCTTGCTGTCGGGTATCACCGCATCTATCACCGCCCCGGTAGCCTTTACTGTGGTCTTAACTACCGTGGCGCCCACGGACACAGCTGCATCGGCCACGGTGTAAACAGCGCACGCCGTGCATAAGAGTGACATCAACACGCTAAGGCCTAAATTTTTCATATTCGTTTTATGAGGGGAGGGACAGGCCATTGGAATGAACTTTTGACCGGGTATTTCAGATCAGAAACACTGACCTATATGCCGCTTTGGGTCGCATCGCTAAAAATACGACCCCGCACTACTGCGTACACGCAATCCCCAAAAAAACTTCGACGCCTGTCCCCTGGGGAATGGTGGTCCAGCCATCGGGGTTGGCGTCCATGCTCCAGAGGATTTTTCCGCGCCCCATGGGCTCGGGATAGACGACGAGAGAAACCAGCCGGTAGCGCGCGTTGGCGCAGTCGTACTCGGCTTGGGCGCGGCGCGATGCGGCACCGTCGATATCGCGCACCTTCAAATCCTGCAAACCGCTGACCATAAGCCGCCCGCCCTTTTTACGAACCGAGGCCGGGTCGATATAAAAACTGGCTTCGTCAATCTCATACACCAACACCCAATCGGCCCACGCGGGAGCGGCGAGCAGCAGAAAGACCCAGCAGAGTTTTCTCATGGCGGCGGATACAGGTCCTCGATGCCGGGGTCGCGGCCACGCGGCTCTGCGAGGGCCGCCGTCAGGGCTCCGCTTCCGGCTGAAAACGCCGGGCCTCCGGCGTTAGCGGCTGCGGCATGTGAGGGCGCAGGTAGCGGGGCGGTGGCGTCAGCAGGCGGGGCGCTATAGCGCCGAATACGGGTGAACATACTGGGCTCTACCAGCTTGGATGTGAGAAACCTTCCTTTTTGGAAGACACCCATACGCTCGACCGATTTGTCTGGCGCGTACTGGATAAATTTTCCATGTGGCTCGCCCTCTTTCCATTCGCCCATCCAGACCCGGCCATCGGACCAGCTGTAAATGCCCTCGCCGCTGCGCCGGTTGTTCTTCCATTCACCGACATAGCTGTCACCGTTGGCGTCCTTGTAGGTCGCGATGCCGGTTTTCTGGTTGTCTTTCCATGCCCCTTCATAGGTGCTGCCGTCGTACCAGGTGTACGTGCCGTAGCAGTTGCGGAAATAGCCTAGCTCCGGGCACGGGCCGATAGGCCCCGGGGCCGGTCGCTGCGGCACCTGCACTTGTGCAAAAGCGCCGGCGCCGGATGCCGTCAGCAAAGTACACAATAGAAGGCCGGTTGCGCGCATGGTGGCCATCGTACCGAAAAGCCGGCGCGCGTCATTCTTCACAGCCAAAGGTGTATGCATGCACTCCTTTTATGTCCGCCTTGCCGTACTTGTTCTGCTGCCCTTGGCGGCCCAGGCCCTACAGCCCGCAGGCAAATTCAAGACCGAAGAACAAGCCAAAAAACACTGCCCCACGGACGTGGTCGTCTGGGTCAAGCAATCGACACGGCTGTATTACCTAAAAGGTCATCTCTGGTACGCGACCACCAAAGACGGGGTTTTCGAATGCCGCAAAGAGGCCGAGGAAGAAGGCAACACGCCCGGGTAGGCAGCGCGCAAGGCGCTTATTTGCCGCAAGCGGCGCGCAGCCGCTGGTCGTAGAGGCTGCCGGCCTCCACGTCTTCCCAACCCTCGGGGTCCTCACCGAGGCGGGCCATTTCTTTGCCGGCAGACATGGACTCGGCAAACGCCAGCATTTCCAAGCCCCGGCTGCGTTTGCCCTTGCAGTCGTATTCCATCTGAAAGCGCACCGAACGTACACCCTCGGCGTCGGGCTGGGGCATGTCCATCATTTCCCAGACTTGGCGCAGCTCACCGGTGCCGGTTACCGTTTGCAAGTCGATATAAAAAGTGGCACCGTTTTGTTCGGCCAGAGAGACCCACTCGGCTTGGGCACCGTGGACGAGAAGCAGCAGGGCAAGGGCGCAGAGTTTCTTCATGGCAGCATGGGGTTAGGAATGATGGTGACCGTAGTTTACGGCTGCATCCCGCTGGCCGGAGCGTGCGCCTGGGACCCGGATACAGCCTGGGCCGCTTCCGGGGGCACATGCGGCTCCATCGCCAGCCACTCAATAAAGCGTTCTGGAAAGGCCTGGGCATAACGTGCTTTGTAAAAAGCCAACGCACTGCTGCGGCCCA
Source organism: Comamonadaceae bacterium (assembly GCA_947446885.1). Lineage (GTDB taxonomy): Bacteria > Pseudomonadota > Gammaproteobacteria > Burkholderiales > Burkholderiaceae_C > Allorhodoferax. The sequence continues at coordinate 8,194 of CANFHZ010000014.1, read as the reverse complement.
AAAACTCGGCACTCTCCAGCAGCCGCTCGATGACCCGTGGCTCTGGCGAGTAATGCAACAGGTCTTCTGCCAGGGCGTACTGCTCCTGGGCGTTGGCGCTATGCAAAGGCACCGCCAGCCGGGAAAACGCCACCTCATCGACGAACAAAAACACATCGTGTTCCTGCAATGCGGCAAATGGGTCAAATACCGCCGCACGTACCGCCGCGACACTGTAGAGACTGCTTACGCGGGCATAACTTTGCACTACCACCACGCACAGTGCCAGAACGGCCAGCGCCACCATCCCGCCGCCCCACCGGGCAATCCGGCTACCCAACACAAGCTGGCTCGCCTGCGGTCCGGCCAGGCGCAGCAGCGCCAGCAAGGCCGCCAGCTGAAACGGCCCGTACCACAACGGATATTCCAACACGCTGTGCAGTCCAATCACTCCCAACACCGCCCATGCCAAGCGCATGTCCGGCGCAGTAGCTCGCCAAGGCGCCGCCCGCCACAACACAAGCACCGTCAGCAAGGTAGCCGCAATGGCAAACGGCAGGCCAAAACTCGCCGCCAGGTGCAAGGGCAGGTTGTGCGCGTTGTCAAGCAGGTCGCAAAAGCGCGGGCCTTCGATAGGCGTCATGAACTGCGCATACGCCAGCTCATCCCAGCCCCAACCCAGCCAGGGCTTTTGCATCACCATCTGCCACACATTGGCCCAGAGCGTGCGGCGGCTTGCACACTGGGCGTCGCCCTCCCACAAACGGTCAAACACCGTCAACCCGCCGTCCCCCGACCACTGCGGCAGCAGGTACGCTGCCAGCACATAGCCCACAGTACCCAAGCACAGCACACGCCCCACCCGGGAGGGCGCGCGGGGCAGAGGGCTTGCCATACGCCACATCAGCGCCAGGGCCCACACAGTGAGCAGCTCCAGCAAACCCGTGCGCGAGCCCGACAAGCCCAGACCCAGACCCACCCACGCGGCTAGCAACCCAGACCAGAACCCTGCTGCGCGTACGCCCTCTGCGCCGCCGCGCGCATCCGGCCAGACCAAGGCCGCCAAACCCATGGCGCACAGCGTCGCGAACTGGTTGCGCTGGCGCAAATTGGCATACACCGTGCCAGGGTCCGGCTGGTTCACCCAGGGCGCCAAATCGGTTGCCAGACCCGCAAACTGGAGCAAGCCTAAAGCGCTGCTGAGGGCCGCCGCCGCCACCCAGGCCCAGGCCGCAGCCCGCCACAAAGTGGCCACTCGAACCCGCCCGACCGCCACCACGCCCAGCGCGAGCGCGGCGCAAGCCCAGGTCAGCAACAAAGGCTGGGCATTGGGCGAGGGACCAAGCGCAAAAGGATTGAGCCATGGCAGGGTCAACAACGCGGCCAGCAGCACAAGCAAGGCGGCTGATGCAGGGCGGAGGGGGGGAATAGAAGTCGAAGACACCGGCTCAGATTATCTGGGCGGCACCGCAGCCCGAACGATCACCCGGCGTCAAAAAGCATCCAGTGGCAGCAGCGCCACCGGCTCGGCGGTGGTCGCGTCCAGCAGCGCGGTACCAAAACCGGCGCGGCTGGCCAGGGGCAGGTAAACCGTGGTGTCAGCGGTGCGGCAGTGCGCATGCAGAGCCTCCTGCAAGGGAATCGCAAAGCCGGGCTTGGCGGCGATCAAAGCGCTGATGGGCTTGGCCGCCTTCAGGATTTCCGGCACCGCATGGCTGTACGGCATCCACAGCTCCGGACGGACCGACATCTGCACGCCATTGAGTGCCGCAAAAACTGCCGACATCTGCTCTGCGTTGTCCTTAAATGGGCGCAAGGCTAGCAACGTGGGGCCCGTCAGCGGAAAGGCATCCATTTCCGCGGGCACGCGGCTCCAAAATTCTTCCGGAATTTCATTGGCATGCACCATGCGGATGCGGTCATATTCAAACACGGCGTGCACCGGCCGCCCGGCGAACACCGCCCACATACCGTAGGACAGCGCCCCTAATTGCAGCATCACCACCACCGTCAGATCGCGCAGCAGCTCGGCGCGCGGCTTGGTGGGCTTGAACACCACCAGCGTGACCATTGGCCCCAGCACCACATCCACGCCGAGCATCAGCAAAAACAAGTCGGAGACACCGGACATGGCTCCGTACGGGGCGGGGTACCAAAGGAGGAAGACCAGAGCGGCGCAAATGGCGGCAAGCACGGCGCTGAAGGCGAGGTGGATGGCGCTTGCAACGCCACGCCGAAGACTGCCAAAAGCCATATGCGCTTCCGTTTAATCAGGATACGGGTGCTGGGGTGGATTGCGCAGAAATCAGAGCCAGTTCAGATCGCCAATACGCTAGCAAGGCACTCTCCATGGCCTGAGCGCCATAGGCATCAACCGTCCGCTGGGTTTCGGCGTGGTATTCCGCCAATGCAGGACCACCCCGGTCAAATATTGCGACAGCAGCAGCCAATCCATTCACACAGGCACGCCAGTCGCCCGTGTCTGCCCACCAACCATTTGCAGGTGTCATGTATTCCAATCCACCACCACCATGAAATCCGGCGAGCACACAACCGCTAGCCATTGCTTCTAATGGGGGCAAGCCTAAGGGGTCCTTATCAGAGAGAGATAAAAATATTGCCGATTGGGCCAAAACAACTGCTGCTTTATTTTTCGGGATTTTGTCAATCGCCATCCACGGTATGGAGGCATATTCAGGAAACATGCGTACAAAACTATGATGAATAAATGCGATGTCGCCGGCTAGCTTTCTTGGCATGAACGCAATTTGTCGGATTTTTCGTGTTTGACGATGGAATAATTTTGTATCGATAGCGTAGGGTATTAGTGGAATATTTTTTAGTTTATAAGCATCCTCAAGGTATGCGCGATTAGCTACGCATGTCGTGATGACACCGTCCAATCCATATTCATCAAATCCTAATCCTATATTTTCGGTAAATGGAAGATAGTAATAATTTTGACAAAGCATCAGTCGTTTTGCCGGCTGGCCTCTGACAGCCTTCATATACCCCAATAGCCCCTCAGGGAAAACGCAAATATCTTGTTTTGTAACCTCTAAAAAATCATCATAAATAATTGTTGACACAGGTACTTGATAAAAGTCTTCGGTCGGTTGTTCAGGCATGGCAATCCAGGCCGAAATTCCATTGTCGGCCAAAATACGAACGTGCTCCACGATAGTGGCAACACCACCAAATGGCACACTAAAAGGTGCCAGAAAAAAAATCAATCTAGATTCTGGAGATTTGCCAATGTAAATACGTCCATCCTGGCTATTTTTCCAGTTATTCTGCTGCGGTACAGCAGTCAAGTTAGTAACTTGTAATGCCCGCAACCACAGGTCAACGGATTCCTGGGGGAGCAATAGATGATCGCGTTGGGGGCAGTTTATATTCTTAGCCGATAATGGTTCGTTTATCAAATACCCATTATTGTTGAGCGATAAATGCACATACGCTTGGTCTTTAATAAATTTGATGAGCGGGCTTAATTCAATGCCGGGCAGCAACTCAACAATAATACCGGGGCGCTTCTCTGAAACAATGCGCTGGGCCCCTTCCAGCACCGCCATATCATGACTTTCGACATCAATTTTCAGTAATAGTTTTTCGTCGTCTTTGAGAACTGCGCCTAAAAAACTGTCTAAAGTATCAACTGCAACATCAACAACTTTATCGTGTGATGTTCTGAATGTCGAATTTAAACTTGCAGAAGTCTCAATCAGTCCATGCGATGCATCCGGATAATAGATTTGTGAGATTCCTGATTTATTACTCAAGGCAAGCCGTTGCACTTGTATTTTTTGATCCAACTGTGATTTTTTGATATTAGCATCCAACAAATTTGCAATTTCCTCTGCTGGTTCAAATGCAATGACATTCTTTGCACCAAAAGCTGCTGATAACAAACTGTAGTATCCCGAGTTGGCACCAATATCAACAAATACCAAAGGTAAATTGGAAGACCAGCTTGCAATCAACTGCGGCAAGGGTGCCTCATAACTTATCCAACCCATCTTCAACGCTTCAATCGCAACTTGATTGCGCAAACCCTGTAGGCTCATCCAAAAGCACGCAGACTTCCCAAAAAGATTGGCGCGAATTTCGGCGAAGCCGCCTATCACTTTGGTTTCAGTACTCTTTGAATCATCTACGGCATAGTTTGGAATGTGCACGATATGTTCAAATTTATTGAACAGAGCTTTCAAGATATTAAAAAGTGTCAAGCGAGTTTTCCTTTGCTTTAACTTTGATACCGTGGTGAAAATAAACATCCATAGCCCACTGGCCTGCGTACGCGTCCGGCACAGGGGCGCTGATGCTTTCGTAATTGCGAATGGTCAGCGCCAGCGGATCCAGTTGCAAACGCTCCAGCAACTGCTTTTGCCCCTGGGTAATAAACGGCACCACCGGGCTGTGGGCGCTGGGAACCCATATCCCCAGATTGCGATGTATCGCCAAGCGCCGGCCTGCGGCGTGCAGGCGGTTGGTCCAGTCTTCTTCGGCCAATGACAAGGTGTCGTAGAGCTCCTCGTCCAAGGCAATCCCGCGCACGGTGGCGGGCTTGCAGGCCAAGAATTTGCCATCCAATACCACCGCGCCGGTCACCACCGCGCCATCCATGTCACCGGCCACATGCACGTCCACCATGTTCTGCCGCACAGGCGATGGGCGCATCAGACCCCAGGCCCGGTAGGCAGGCAGATCCAAAGTCCAGTCTTTTTGTACCCAGCGCAAGGCGCCACCGCAACCCACCACATCGGCGTGCTGTAGCGCCGCCGCCAATTCGCTAAACAAGTTTGGCTGATAAAGCCGTAGCTGCGGCTGCATGAAGACCACCATGTCATGGGTGCTTTGCTGCAGCGTCTGGTTGTAGGCGGCAATGCGGTCACGCGGGTCGCAACTGCGGTAGCTAATCTCCCAGCCGTGCGGGTGGACGCATTGGTTGCGGATCTGTTGTTCTACATCCCGCAAGTCTGCCTCTAACAAGCAGGGCAGCAGAACCAGCACACGCATAGGGCTGCGTGCCGCACGCGGCGGTGCAGAAGCAGGCGGTGCACCAGCCGCCTGGCGCGCCGCCGAAAGCAAACGGAGATGGCGGCCATGTGAAGGCCTGAGGTGGCCTTGGGCCTTCAAGGCCGTGAGCGCGCCCAGGGCCGTCTGCGCAGGAGCCGGCGTGCCGAGGTTCAGCGCAATACCTGCCAACAACAGGTGGGCCTCTACCGCAACGGCGGGCTCCAGCGTAGGGAGGTGTTCGATAAGCAGGCTGCGAGCAGGCAGCAGCTGGCCCATGCGCGCCATCTGCCGGGCGCGCAACACATGGGCTGCACCACAAGCGGGGTAGTGGCGCAGGCACAGGTCCAGGATGCGGCGCGAACCGTCCACATGGCCGTGGTACCACACCAGCTCGGCGCGTTGCAACAGTATTTCCTGCGGCAGCGGCACCACGGTGGAGCGATTCACCAAGGTCCCGGCCCGGGCTTGGCGCAGCAAATCCAGGGCCGCAGCTTCAAACTCTGCGGCAAATTTCTTTCCGTTGCCCATGCTAGTGCTACGCAGGCGCGCGCGGGCTTCGCGCCGGAAGGTGGCCAACAGCGTGCTGTCCTGCGCCAGTTCCAGGGCGCGCTGAACATACTGGTCGTAACTGTCCACCGCCAGTGAAGCAAAGCCCAGGTTGCACACGATGGAACGACCCACACGGCTGATCAGCGATTGGCCGGACATGGTCAGCAAGGGCACACCCGCGTAGGCCGAATAGCACGAGGTGGTTCCGCCATTAAAGGGGTAGGTGTCCAGAATCAGGTCGATCTCCTGGTAGCGCGTCCAGAAGTCTTTGGTCGGCTGGGCGGGGCTCAAGATGATCTGGCCGCGGTCAATATGCGCTGCATCCAGCCGCGCTTCAAAAGCCCGGGCGATGGCCGGATCGCCAAAACTGGGAGATTGGATGAGCAAGCGGGCGCTGGGCAGGGCGCCCAGAATGTGCGACCAGCAGTCCAACATCTCGGGCGTCACTTTGGCCAAGTTGCCCATGCAGGCGAAGGTGATGTAGCCATTTTTCAGCAGAGGTGGCGGCCCCACGTCGGGCACCTCGGCCATGGGATCGAAACACCAGAGCGCCTGCGGCAAGACCAGCGGGTTTTCGGCGTAGTAGTCTGTGGCCCGTGGGGTGTGGATATGCGGATCCATGAACTTGGCATCCACACTGCGCAAACCCGTGGTGGGCGGGTAAGCCAGGCCCGTGAGCTGCACGGTGGCCAGACGGCGGGTGAGCATGGGCAGGCGGTTGCCTGCCGTGTGGCCACTGAGCTCCACCAGTACATCCAGCTGGTGGGACACCATAAAGCGCTCCAGCTCTGCGTCACTCAGCGGGCCCACGTCAAAAAAATAATCGGCAGCGGCTTTAAATGCCTCAGTCTGCGCGTCGTACGGCATCTCCGCATCGTTTTGGCTGTAAATGACGATCTCAAAGCGTGTTTTGTCGTGGTTTTCAATAAGGGGACGCGAGAAATAACGCACCGAGTGTTCGCGGAAATCCGCGCCCCAGTAAGCCAGCCGGGTCTTCCTGCCCGCCGCGTCGGTCCTATCTTTGGCGGGAGGCTGGGGCAACAAACGCAAGGCCTTGAGCGCCCGCGATGGCGAAGCAAATGCTGCCGATATATCCGGCATAGCGCGCGGGGCCAGGGTTTCGGCCCAGAACTGGTGCTCTTGTGCAAGCCGGGCTTCGTCGGTCTCGGCGTACGCCAAGGGAAAGAGGTAAGCCATACCAGCGTACGGGTTTTCAAAACTGCTCAGCCAACTCGCCAGCGTGAAATCTTTGGCCCGCGCAGCTTCTCCCCGGCCCATGGCCAAGGAGCCCAAAATTTGATCCACCTGGGCGGCGAAATCAGGACTGTCTTTGATCAAAGCCAGGTAAGGGAGGGCTTCTTCACTGCGGCTGGTATCGATCAACGCCATGCACAGGTCGTACAAAACGTCAAACCTGCGGTCATCCAAGCGGTAAGCATGGTGCAGCAGCTTGAGGTAGGACGCCTTATTACCCTGCCGCCTTTGGCAAAAGGCCATGGTCAGCAAGAGCAGGATGTTATCGGGCTGTTTGCGCAGCAAGCGGGTGAGCAGCAGGCTTGCACCCGCGTAATCGCCCTGCGCCTGCAGGGCGTTGACCTTGGAGGTGTTACCGCCCAAGGTCCATGCCAGTGCCCAGCCGCCCCACAACGCAGCGCGCACGCGGGGAGCGATTTTCAAGCCTACTGCAAACTTTATGAAATGCCCCATGGGCTACTGTGAGGGAAACGACTAGCGAGGCTGCTGGGAGGTGGCAGCAGCTGGCTTGGGGCTGATGGCCACTACCAGTGCTTCAGTCGCAACCGCAACAAAATCCGATGGATAGGCCTGCTCTTTCAGTGACCATTGAAACGCATGGGCAAACAAACTGCGGCGCACAAATCCCATGCGCTGTTGCGCCTGGTAGGCGCTTGCTTGCAAAAAGGCTTTTTCCAGCACGCGGGTAATTTTGTTTACCGACAGCGCTCTGCGGTTCTCACGCAGCAGGGTAGACGAGACTTGCGTGGAAACACTGTAGGCCAAGGCTTGGGCCTCTGCCTTATCTTGCTGAAACTTGAACACGCGGCGATTTCCTTGGCGTTTGAATAAAAAACCCCTCGGCTGAGGGGTCATGTTGTCGCACGGTGCGAGGCCGTAATCAGGTGCGGCATCCGGCAGGAAAATAAACCGCCGGGGTGCCTGAGCAGGTCCAAGTTAAATTGCCTCCGAAGCCGGTGGCGCTTGTAACGCTAACGGCAGTCCAATTGTTACTCAAGGTGGCGCTCACTGCCGCGCCAAGAGCCGTTGCAACCCCTGCAACGCTAAGGCCGCTGGCGGCAGGGCCAAGCGAGGCGAAATATGCATTTGATGCAACCGAGCAATTCGAACTTACATTTGCGTCCAGCGTTCCAACTGACTGGTACTGCTCGCCAATGCAGGTCTTGATTGCATCAAACGACGAAACCAATTGGCTCACCTTGGCCCGAATGGTGTAGTTCTGGTACTGCGGCAAAGCCACCGCGGCCAAGATTCCGATGATGGCCACCACAATCATCAGTTCGATCAGGGTGAAACCCTTTTGCATACTGCGCTTCATAAAAAACTCCTCTTAAAAAATTTCATGTTGAATGTGGCGCTACGCGCATTCCGGTTTGTCGTGTGCGGTGAGCTT
>CANFHZ010000013.1 GCA_947446885.1 Comamonadaceae bacterium | reverse complement strand
CTGTCCGCAGGTGCCGAGTTTGTGGTGATGATTTGCGGCGACATCATGACCATGCCGGGTCTGCCCAAGGAGCCCGCGTCGATGCGCATTGACATCGACGACGAGGGCAAGATCTCGGGCTTGTTCTAAACCAGCCGCTGGCGGGCCAGCGCCGCGCCCTGGGCCAGGGCGCGGAGTTTGCCTTCGGCCACCGCGCGGCTCATGGGTGCCAGGCCGCAGTTGGTGCAAGGGAACAAGCGGTCCTTGGCCACAAATTGCAAAGCGCGGCCGATGGTGTCGGCGATTTCCTGCGGGGTCTCAATGGTCTCGCTGGCCACATCGATCACGCCCACCATCACATCTTTGCCTTGGAGCAAGGCAATCAAATCCAAGGGCACGCGGGAGTGGAAACACTCCAGGCTGACCTGTTGGATGCTGCTTTTTGCGAGTGCGGGAAACACTTTTTCGTACTGCCGCCATTCCTGACCGAGTGAATTTTTCCAGTCGTTATTGGCCTGAATGCCGTAGCCGTAGCAAATATGTACGGCTGTCGTGCACGTGAGACCCTGCGCGGCACGCTCCAGTGCCTGCACGCCCCAGTCAGCAGCGTCTTCGCCGTAGACATTGAAAGCCGGCTCGTCAAACTGGATGATGTCTACGCCATCGGCCTGCAAGGCCAGCGCTTCCTGATTCAGTAAAGCCGCAAAAGCCATGGCCATCTTCACGCGCCCGGCTTTGTCGCCGCCGTAAAAACGGTCGGCCACGGTATCCACAATCGTCATCGGACCGGGCAGGGTGAATTTGATTTTTTTGCTCGTATGGGCACGCAGCAATTGCGCTTCCATCGCGTGAACGCGCCCTTTCAGGGTGAGCGGCCCCACCACCTGCGGCACCATGGCGTCATAGCGGTTGTCGCGTATGCCCATCTTGACCTTGTTGTCAAAGTCAATGCCGCCGACCTGTTCCAAAAAGCCGTGCACGAAATGTTGCCGTGCCTGCTCGCCGTCGCCGATGATGTCCAGCCCGGCGTCCTCCTGCATCTTGATCCATAACAGGGTGGCGTCCGCCTTGGCCTGTGCCAGTGCGTCGCCGCTGGCTTTCCACTGCGGCCAGAGCTTTTGCGTCTCGGCCAGCCATTCGGGCTTGGGCAGGCTGCCCGCGATACAGGTGGAAAACAGGGGCATGGACAACTCCGTGGTGGACCGCGCAAAAGGGCGCGGGGCCATGCTAACGGGTTTTGCCGCCCTCAGGCGGCGGCAATGCGCAAAGCCGATTGCACGCCCATGAAGCCGCCGACCAGGACCATCAGCCCGCCCGACAGATAGGGCGCGCGGCGCGCCCATTCGCCCAGCGCGGAGCCATGGCGTCCCAGATGGGCCGCCCCCCAGGCTGCTGCGACCCCCACGCTGACCAGCGACAGCGCCAGCCCGAAACTGAAGGAGGCGACCATCACGGCGCCCAAGGAAAACTGCTTGAGGTTCAGGCAAATCAGCAAAATGGTCACCGAAGCCGGGCAGGGCACCAGCCCGCCGGTGACGCCGAACAGCGCGATTTGGGTGTTGGTAATGGGCTGGCCCTGGAAGTGCTGGGCGATATCCCGCGCATGCGCCCGCTCATGGGCGTCTTGGTATTCCACCGACTGGGTAGCCTGTCCGTGGTCGTGGTCGTGGTCGTGGTCGTGGTCGTGCTGGCCCAGCGCAAAGGCCTGGGCGGCGCGGTTATCCATGCGGGTTCGGTGCAGCATCCACAGTCCTACTCCCACCACGATCAGGGAGGAGGCGAGCAGCAGGTAGGGTTCCGCTTGCTCAGCCAGGACGGCATTGCCAAAGGTGAGCGCCAACGCCGCGATGAGCCACACGACGATGGAGTGCGAGAGGGCCGCGCACACGCCCAGCAACGCAGCCTGAGCCGGGCTTCCTTTGATAGCTACGATGAATGCGGCCATAAGGGTCTTGGAGTGTCCCGGCTCCAGCCCGTGCAGCGCGCCGATCAGAATGGCTGTGGGAATAAACAGCCACAAATTGGTCGATCCCTGCTGGATCAGCTCGGCGATGGGGGGCATGGCGGTGGGCGGCGTGTGGTGTAGGGCTGCTGCCTGTGCTCTGGCTGCAGCCCGGCCCATCATACGCACCGACCTGGAGATGTCCTTAAAGCCCGCAAATCAGTAAGGATCTCGCAGGTGTTCCTGAAGGATTAGAATTTGCGCAGCTTTACGGCTACCCAACCTTAGTTCTCAATCTAACGGAGTTCACCCTTCATGAAAAAAAATCTGATCGCTATCGCAGCGCTGACGCTGTCAGCTGGCTTCTCGATGGCCCAAACCGTGGTCACTATCGCCCACGTTGGCCCTACCAGTGGCGGCATTGCCCACCTGGGTAAAGACAATGAAAACGGCGCAATCATGGCCGTGGAAGAGTTGAACGCTGCAGGCGTGACCATCGGTGGCAAAAAAGTTACCTTGAAGCTGATGACTGAAGACGACGCAGCCGATCCCAAGCAAGGCACTGCCGTTGCGCAAAAACTGGTTGACGCCAACGTGTCCGGCGTGGTCGGCCACCTGAATTCGGGAACCTCTATCCCCGCTTCCAAAATCTACAGCGACGCTGGCATTCCCCAGATTTCGCCCTCCGCCACCAACCCCAAGTACACCCGCCAGGGCTTCAAAACCACCTTCCGTGTGGTGGCTGATGACACCCAATTGGGCGGCACGCTGGGCAAGTACGCTGTCAACACCCTCAAGGGCAAGGCAATTGCTGTGATCGATGACCGCACCGCATACGGCCAAGGTGTTGCAGAAGAGTTCAGCAAAGCGGTCAAGGCCGCTGGTGGCAGCATTGTTGCCCAAGAGTTCACCACCGACAAAGCCACCGACTTCAACGCCATCCTGACCTCGATCAAAGGCAAGAAGCCTGACGTCGTGTTCTTCGGCGGCATGGACGCCGTGGCCGGCCCGATGTTGCGCCAGATGAAATCGCTGGGCATTAGCGCCAAGTTCATGGGTGGCGACGGCATCTGCTCGGCTGAGCTGGTCAAGCTCGCTGGCGACGCAGTGTCCGATAACCAAGTCTTTTGCGCCGAAGCTGGCGGTGTTGAGCCTGGAAGCAAGTTCGAAGCAGCCAAGAACGACTTCGACAAGAAATTCAAGGCCAAGTTCGGTGTGGACGTTCAGGTGTACGCCCCCTACGTGTATGACAGCGTGAAGATCATGGTTGCCGCGATGGTGAAAGCCGGTTCGTCCGACCCTGCCAAGTACCTGCCGGTGCTGGCTGCGACCAAGGACTACCAAGGCGTGACTGGCGCAATCTCCTTTGACAACAAAGGCGACGTGCTCAATGGCGCGCTCACTCTGCAAACCATCAAAGGTGGCAAGCTGCAAGTCTTGTCGGTGATCCGTTAATCACGGTCATTCGCTCCTGAAAAACGCGCCCAGACCGGGCGCGTTTTTTTTCGTCCCCAGTTTGTTCCAAGCCCTATGCGGCTCGCGTTGAAGCCCGCTCAGGGATTGAGCGCCCGGCAGCGGGCAATATCGCAGGCCGTGGGAAGCGCAGCGCGGTATTCCACGCCTTTGGGCAGGCTGCCCCCGCCGCGTATCCAACAGCTCTGGCCTTGCGGGTTGCTGTAGTACGAGGTCACGTCCACGCAGCGGCGTGAATGCGCCATCAGGCCGAAAAAATGCCCCATCTCGTGGGAAATCACCATTTGCAGCGTGGCGCGTCCGGCTTGCGGGTTGATTTTTTCCAGCATTAAAAAAGCGCCAGGCCCCAGCCAAAGCGTGCGCTGACCCAGATCGGCCAGGCCGAAATTGTTGCGGCTGCCGCTTTGGCTCCATTGCACCCGGATCGCGTCGCGAAGCCCGGCGTCGGCGTCGGTGTGGAGCACCACCCGCGCGCGGATGCCGCACTCGGACCAGGCGGTGGCCGCCTTGTCCAAGGCCCCCAGGACCGCTGTGCTGTCAAACCAAAGCGGGGCGGAGCTGTGTTCGTAAACAAAAACCAGTTGTGGGGCGATGGCTGCGCGGTCGCTGCCGTCGCCCCAGGTGCTGATCTCACCCGGCAGGCATTGGGCGATTTCCTGTTTGCGCAGCACCATGCCCGCGGGCTGGTTCATGGCACTTGATGGTGTTTGCGCGGTGCTGCTGAGGCTCCCGCACAGGAGACAGGCGGCTGCAAGCAGCCGCTTGGCACACGGCAGACGCCACCGTCTCATGGTGGCTGTTTGGTATCAGTCTGCTGGGCTGCTTCGCGCCTGCGCTTCTCTTGTTTCAAATCATGAAACTGATGGGCGGCAAATATGAACACCAACAAGAACACGCCAAGCTCAATCCAAATCCCCATATGCCTCTCCCGCCTATGGTTTGACAAAGCGCAGCGTGAAGCGGTCGCTCTCGCCGATCGCGCGGTATTTCTCGCGGTCTTTGTCTTTGAGGCGGTAGGTGGGTGGCAGGGTCCATACCCCTTCGGGATGGTCTTTGGTGTCCAGCGGGTTGGCGTTGACTTCCGAGCGACCGTCAAGCCGGAAACCCGCCTGCTCGATCAGCGTAATCGCCAGATCTTCGCGCACGTAGCCCTTGGCCATTTGCTCGGCTTGGGTCTGGTCGCTTCGCCCCCGGTGGTCGACGATGCCCAGCACGCCGCCCGGCTTGAGCGCCGTATAAAAGGCGCGCAAAGACTCCTGCAGCTCACCCTGTTCCATCCAGTTGTGCAAGTTGCGAAAACTGATCACGAAGTCGGCACTGCCCGCTGGCGCAACCGGGTGGCGGTCGGCGCGGAATGGGGTGACGACAACGTTGCCGTACAGCGCCGGTTCGGCCTTGAGCCGCTGCAAAAATTTCTGGTGATCGGGCAAGTACTGCGCTAAGGAATCGTCGCGGTTGGCGGCGATATACAGGCCTTTTTGCTGCAGCCAGGGTGCCAGAATTTCCATGTAATAAGCGCTGCTGCCCGGCAGGATTTCCACCACTGTGCTGTCTGGTCGCACGCCGAAAAATGCCAGCGTTTGCGCCGGGTGGCGGTAGGGGTCGCGCGCCACGTTGCCAGCGGAGCGGTGCGGGGCCGACAGCAAGGGCGCAAAGTCGTCCGCAAGGGTCTGGGCCGAAAGCAGGCCGGGCAATAGCGACAGCAGGGCAGTCAGCCGCAGGATGGTTCGAAAGACAGGTGGCATAGCGGGCCTTGTACAAGCGCCAACGTGGCGATTCAGTGGGAGCATGCTAATGCACGCCCGCCTTGAATTGACGCCGGGCGATACACTGACCCTTCGCAAGCCAATCTATCTCCTACGCCAGCTCCCCATGCCCGATCGCCACAACCCCGCACGGGGCATTTTGTTTTTGTGCCTCGGGGTGTTTGTCTTCTCGGCGCAGGATGCCATCATCAAACAAGTCAGCGGCGCTTATCCGCTGACCGAGGTGGTGTTCATACGTTCCTGCGTGGCGGGCCCGATTTTGTTATTCCTGGTGCAGCGTGAAAGCGGCTGGCGTTCTATTTTTGCCACGCGCCTGGGTACGCTTACCCTGCGCGCCCTGATCATGTTCGGTGCCTACACCGCGTACTACATGGCTTTTCCGGCTCTGCCGCTGGCAGACGCTGTTGCTTTGTATTTCACCGTGCCCTTGTTTGTGACCGCGCTGGCTGCACCACTGCTGGGGGAGCACACGCCCTGGAAAGTGTGGGCCGCAGTCTTGCTGGGCTTTGGCGGGGTCATGGTGATGTTGCAACCCGGAAGCGGTCTGTTTGAACCGGCGGCCTTGCTGTCGCTGGCCGCTGCCGCTTTGTATGGCCTGGCCATGCTGATGGCCCGCAAATTTGGCGATAGCCTGTCGGCGGCGGTGATGGCTTTCTACCAAAACGCTTTCTTTTTGATCGGCTCAGGGCTGGTAGCGCTGGTCTTGCAGCAGCTCGGTGTGGTCAATGCGGCACATCCCAGCGTGGATTTTTTGGTGCGGCCCTGGGTCACGCCGGGGCTGGTGGACGGGCTGCTCATTGCCACCTGCGGTGTGGTCGCCTCCGCTGGCATGCTGTTTTTGACCAATGCCTACCGGGTGGCACGCGCCAGCACCGTGACGGCATTTGAGTACACCGGCATTTTGTGGGCACCCCTATGGGGTTTTCTGTTTTTTTCCGAGGTGCCCCGGGCCACAACAGCCGCGGGCGCTGCCATCATCATCGTGGCCGGTTTACTGGCCTTGCGGCTGGCCCGGCGGGACGGGTAGCGCGGCTGGGCGGCAGCACGCTGTGCCTGTCTCTTATGATGGGCCTGCGCGGCGCATACCTGCCGCACCGCCAACCTTTTCATTCCAGGAGAGCCATGATCGATTTGTGCCCTGATGGCGTTTGCGCCTGCGCTTGGCTGCAGGGCCATGGTCGATCCGCGCGGACCAGCGGGGGCCGGTCATGTCCATAGGCTACAAAACCATGCCGCCGCAGCCGCCGGACTACGGCACCGGCCCGGCTGTGCTGGAGTTTGGCGTGGACTGGTGCAGCCACTGCCGTGGCGCGCAGCAGGATATCAGCGCGGTGCTTGGCGGGGTGGCGGGCTTGGCGCATTACCGCATCGAGGACGGCCCCGGGCGCCCGTTGGGCCGGGCCTTCAAGATCAAACGCTGGCCGACCCTGGTTTTTCTGCACGACGGGCGTGAGGTGGAGCGCCTGGTGCGCCCGGATGGCGCTGAGCCGATCCGCCAGGCGCTGGAGAAAGCAATGCACCCGTCGCCTCCCGATCCGCTCGCCGTCAAAGCCTAGACCAGAGCTGAACGGGCCGTGCGCGAAGCCCACCATGTGTACGTGGTCGAGCTGGACCCCGAGGTCTTGCGGCAGGCGCGCTTTCGCAAAAGTAACCCGAGCTATGTAGACGGCATGCCCTGCGTGTACGTGGGCATGACGGGGCTGGATCCGGATGTGCGTTTTGACAAACACAAGGCGGGTATCCAGGCCAACCGCTATGTGCAGCGTTACGGCCTGCACCTGCGCCCCGATTTGTATGCCCACCTCAATCCCATGCCCTACGGCGACGCGCAGTACATGGAGGTCGATTTGGCGATCCGCTTGCGCCAAGAGGGTTATGGGGTCTGGCAGGCCTGATGCCTGCCGCGCGGCCCTGAAGCAGTCTTATTTGGTGCCGAATATCCGGTCGCCCGCGTCACCCAGGCCCGGCATGATGTAGCCGTGGTCGTTCAGCTCGCGGTCAATTGCGGCGGTGTAAATATGCACGTCCGGGTGGGCACTGCGCATGGCGGCAATGCCTTCGGGGCAGGTCAAAAGGCACATGAATTTGATGGAGCGCGGATGGGTTTTTTTGATGCGGGTAATCGCCGCCACTGCGGAGTTGCCTGTCGCCAGCATGGGGTCCACCACGATGGCTTCGCGCTCCTCCATGTTTTGCGGCACTTTGAAAAAATATTCCACCGGTTGCAGCGTGTTCGGGTCGCGGTACATGCCGATGTGGCCGACCCGTGCCCCCGGCACGACCTGCAACATGCCGTCCAGAATGCCGGTGCCTGCGCGCAGGATGCTGATGAGCGCCAGCTTCTTGCCGTCGATGGTGGGCGCACGCATGGCTTCCATGGGCGTCTCGATATCGATGTAGGTCACTTCCATGTCCCGCGTGACCTCGTAGGCCATCAGCATGGACAACTCGTTGAGCAAACGGCGGAAGCTGCTGGTGCTGGCGTCTTTGCGCCGCATCAGCGTCAGCTTGTGCTGAACCAGCGGGTGGGTGATGTGGTGGACGAAGGGATCAGCATGCATGGGACTACTCGCAGTGGGGTGGTGAGCCCCATTATCCCCAGACTGTCCCGGACTTACCTAGAGTTCGCGCCAGGCCCGCCCGGAGGCTTTGAGCAAGTCGTCCGCTTCGGTGGGGCCGTCTGAACCCGCCGCGTAATGCGCCAGCGGTGCCTTGCCACCAGCCCAGTACTGTTGAACTGGCTGCACGATGCGCCAGCCTGCCATCACGCTGTCGGAGCGCTGGAACAGGGTGGCGTCACCAATCATGCAGTCGTAAATCAGGGTTTCGTAGCCGGTGCTGGGCGCATTCTGGAAATAATCTTTGTAATGAAAGTCCATGTGGACCTGGCCGATTTCGATTTTCGGCCCCGGGATTTTTGCGCCGAAGGACAGCATCGCGCCCTCATCGGGCTGCAGCTTGATGACCAAGGCGTTGGGCGTGAGCGCTTCGGTGGCGGTGTTGCGAAAAAGGGATAGCGGAGGGCGCTTGAACTGGATCACGATCTCACTTTGGCGTTTGGTCATGGACTTGCCCGTGCGCAGGTAAAACGGTACGCCGGCCCAGCGCCAGTTGTCCACGCCGAGCTTGAGCGCCACATAGGTTTCGGTGCTGCTGTCACTGGCCACGCCCTCCTCGTTGGCGTAGGCTTTGCGTGGCTTGCCATCGAGCATGCCTGCGGCGTACTGGCCACGCACGCTGTCCGTGGCCGGGTTGACCGTATGCACCGAATCCAGCACCTTGGTTTTCTCGTTGCGTACCGCGTCTGCGTCGAAGGAGGCAGGGGACTCCATCGCGGTCAGCGCCAGCAGCTGGAACACGTGGTTAGGCACCATGTCCCGCATGGCGCCGGTCGTTTCGTAAAAAGCGGCACGCGCTTCCACACCCACGGTTTCTGCCACGGTGATTTGCACGTGGTCGATATGGTCGCGGTTCCACAGCGGCTCGAAGATGCCGTTGGCAAAGCGCATGAGCATGATGTTCTGCACGGTTTCCTTGCCCAGGAAATGGTCCATGCGGTAAATCTGCGATTCCGACAGGCTGTTGCGCAACTGCGCATTGAGCGCCTGCGCCGAAGGCAGATCGTGGCCAAAGGGTTTTTCGACCACCACGCGACGCCAGTATTCCGGCGTCTCGGTAACCAACCCAGCCGCGCCGAGCTGGTCGGTGATGGGGCCGAAAAAGCGTGCGCCCACGGCCAGGTAAAACATCACGTTGTCGCCCACACCGTGGCTGCCCTTGAGCTGCGTCAGCCGCAAGCCCAGCGCCTGGTAGGCGGCAGGTGCCGAGAAGTCGGCTTGCATGTAGACGATGCTGGAGAGCAGGCGCTGCAGGCTGGGTTCGTCAATCGCCTGGCTGTAATGCTTGTCAGCCGCGAAGGCGCGGATGGCCGCCTCCACATGGGCACGGTATTGGGCGTCCGTCTGCTCGATGCGGTCCAGGCCGACCAGCGCGAACTGCGCGGGCAGCAAGCCGGTGCGCGCCAGGTTGTAGAGCGCGGGCATGAGCAGGCGTTTGGTCAGGTCACCGCCTGCGCCAAAGATGACCATGGAGGAGGAGGGCGCTTGTTCGCCGTGCGCGATGGGGGCGTGTTCAATGTCTTGGGCCACAGCGTGTCCTTCGGGTTGGAGGGTGGAGGTGTCGCGGGGCGCGGCTTACTTTTTGCCGCCTTCCTGGTGTCCGCCGAATTGCTTGCGCATGGCGGACAGCAGTTTTTCGGCAAAGGTATGGTCTTTGCGCGAACGGAAGCGCGTGTACAGCGCAGCCGTGAGTACGTCGGCTGGCACTGCTTCTTCAATCGCGGCCTGTATGGTCCAGCGGCCTTCGCCCGAGTCGTCCACATAACCCGAATAGGACGCGAGTTCGGGGTCTTCGGCCAGCGAGATCGCCGACAGGTCCAGCAGCCAGGACGAGACGACGCTGCCGCGCCGCCACAGTTCGGTGATGTCGGCCAAGTCCAGGGCGTAGCGGCGCTCGGCGGGAATCGACTCCTGCGCCACACCTTTGAGAATATCCAGACCCTCGGCATAGGCCTGCATCAGGCCGTACTCGATGCCGTTGTGCACCATCTTCACGAAGTGGCCGGAACCGGCCGGGCCGGTGTACAGATAGCCTTCTTCGGCCGTGGATTGGCGGTTTTCGCGGCCCCGGGTTTTCTCAATCGTCCCCACCCCGGGTGCCAGCGTCTTGAAGATCGGATCCAGGTGGTCAAACGCCGCTTTGTCTCCGCCAATCATCATGCAGTAACCGCGCTCCAGCCCCCAGACGCCGCCGCTGGTGCCCACGTCGATATAGCGTATGCCTTTGGCCGCCATGGTCTGGGCGCGGCGCACGTCATCCTGATAGTTGGAGTTGCCGCCATCGATGATGGTGTCACCGGCTTCAAGCAAGTCGCCCAGCTGGGCCACCGTGGCTTCGGTGATGGCGCCTGCGGGCAGCATGACCCAGATCGCGCGCGGTTTGGGCATCTGGCTGACCATGTGCGCCATATCGCGGCTTCCGGTGGCGCCTTCGCCAGCCAGTTGCTCCACGCTTTTGGCGTTGGTGTCATAGACCACGCACTGGTGGCCACCACGCATCAAGCGCCGCACGATGTTTCCGCCCATGCGGCCCAATCCAATCATTCCGAGTTGCATTCTTATTCCTTCGGTAAATTTCCAACGAGCGTGCAATATAAGCGCAACAGCGTGGGGCTGGCCGTGCTGGTCTCATCGGCGCGCGTAAAACGGTGTAGCGCATGGGCCGCTCAAGACCACAGTGCGGCAGGTGCAGATCTTTGCGGGCTCTTTACCAACGTGGGAAAACCTAGGGTTTTGCCCTAGGCCTTCTGCGGGACGAGACCCCAATAATGAATATCGGAATCCCAACTACCCACGACGGAGAGAAGGCTCATGCAAGTTCATTTGAAAGTCAACGGCAAAGACACTACGGTCGACGCGCCACCCCACACTTTGTTGGTTCAGGTTTTGCGCGAACACCTGAAGTTGACGGGTACCCATGTGGGTTGCGACACGGCCCAATGCGGAGCGTGCACGGTGATGAAAGATGGCCGTGCCATCAAATCCTGCAATGTGCTGGCGGCCCAGGTGGACGGCTCGGACATCACCACCATCGAGGGTGTGGCGGCGGCCGACGGCACCATGCACCCCATGCAAGCGGCGTTCAAGGACTGCCACGGCCTGCAATGCGGTTTTTGCACCCCGGGCATGGTGATCAGTGCCATTGACCTGTGCACCCACCACCCCAAGGCCAGTGAATCCGAAGTGCGCGCGCAGCTCGAAGGCAATTTGTGCCGCTGCACGGGTTACCAGAACATCGTGCGGGCCGTGCAGCAAGGCGCTGCCGCCATGGCAGCCGCTTAAACACCTTTTAGGAGCAAACACCATGGGTGCATCAGACTTTTCCAAACTTCCCCACATCGGCGAATCTCTGCGCCGCAAAGAGGACTACCGCTTTTTGACCGGTGCAGGCAACTACACCGACGACATCACGATGGAGGCGCAAAGCTACGCCATCTTTGTGCGCAGCCCGCACGCCCACGCCATCATCAAAAGCATTGACATCAGCGCGGCTGAAAAAATGCCGGGCGTTGTCAAAATTTTCATTGGCAAAGACCTCGAAGGCAAGATGGGCGGATTGCCCTGCGGCTGGCTGATCAACAACCCCGATGGCAGCCCCATGAAAGAGCCGCCGCACCCGGTGTTGGCACTGGGCAAGGCGCGCCATGTGGGCGATCAGGTGGCCATGGTGATTGCCGACAGCGTCGAGCAGGCCAAGAACGCCGCTGAGGCCGTTGTGGTTGACTATGACGTTCTGCCCGCTGTGGTCGATGTGCGCGACGCCGCAACGGGCGCGCAGCTGCACGACGCTGCCCCCAACAACCACTGCTTCAAATGGGTCCTGGGCGATAAGAGCCAGGTCGATGCCGCGTTTGCCACGGCGGCCCATGTGACCAAGCTGGATCTCATTAACAACCGCCTGGTGCCCAACGCCATGGAGCCGCGCGTGGCGATCGGTAACTACAGCCGCGCCACCGAAGAGTACGTGCTGTATGTGTCCAACCAAAACCCGCACGTCGAGCGCCTGCTGATGACGGCGTTTGTGCTGGGTCTTCCCGAGCACAAAGTGCGCGTGATCGCGCCCGACGTGGGTGGCGGTTTTGGCTCCAAAATTTACCTGTATGCCGAGGATGTGGCGCTGACCTGGGCGGCCAAACAGGTCAACCGCAGCATCAAGTGGACTTGCGAGCGCTCCGAGTCTTTCCTTACTGACGCCCATGGCCGTGACCACGTCAGCCACGCCGAAATGGCCATGGACAAGGACGGCAAATTCTTGGCCATGCGGGTGCACACCGACGCCAACCTGGGTGCATACCTGTCCACCTTCTCGACGGCGGTTCCCACCATCCTGTACGCAACCCTTCTGGCGGGCCAGTACACCTGCCCGCAGATTTATGTGGAAGTGGACTCCTGGTTCACCAACACCGCGCCAGTCGACGCCTACCGTGGCGCGGGTCGCCCCGAAGCAACCTATTTGCTGGAGCGCCTGGTCAGCCGCTGTGGTTGGGAAATGGGTCTTGCGCAGGACGAAATCCGCAAACGCAATTTCATCAATAGCTGGCCTTACCAGACGCCGGTGGCCTTGCAGTACGACATCGGCGACTACCGCGCCTGCCTGGATAAGGCAGAGGTTCTGGGCGATACCGCGGGCTATGCAGCCCGCAAAGCGGCCAGCGCGTCCAAAGGTCTGCTGCGCGGCATTGGCTACTCCAGCTACATCGAAGCCTGCGGCATTGCGCCCAGCAATATCGCTGGTGCTTTGGGCGCGCGTGCCGGTTTGTTTGAATGCGGCGAAATCCGCGTGCATCCCACCGGCAGCGTGACGGTATTCACCGGCTCGCACAGCCACGGCCAGGGACACGAGACCACGTTTGCGCAGGTGGTGGCAGCCCGTTTGGGCGTGGCGGTGGAAGCGGTGGATGTGGTCCACGGCGACACCGGCAGGGTGCCCTTCGGCATGGGCACTTACGGCTCGCGTTCGATCTCGGTCGGTGGCGCGGCCATCATGAAGGCGCTGGACAAGATCGAGACCAAGGCCAAGAAAATCGCGGCCCACCTGATGGAGTCCAGCGATGCAGACGTCGAATTCGCCAACGGCGAGTTCACCGTCAAGGGCACCGACAAAAAGGTCACTTTCGGCCAGGTCGCTTTGACTGCCTACGTGCCACACAACTACCCGCTGGACAAGCTGGAGCCCGGCCTGAACGAAACCGCGTTCTACGACCCGACCAACTTCACCTTCCCGGCCGGCACTTACATCTGCGAAGTGGAAGTGGACCCAGCCACCGGCGTGACCCGCGTGGACAAGTTCACTGCGGTGGACGACTTCGGCACCATCATCAACCCCATGATCGTCGAGGGCCAGGTGCACGGCGGGCTGGTGCAAGGCATAGGCCAGGCGTTGATGGAAAACTGCGTATATGACCGCGAGACCGGCCAGTTGCTGACCGGCTCCTTCATGGACTACACCATGCCGCGCGCCGATGACTTCCCTGAATTCAAGATCGGTAATGTCTGCACCCCCTGCACCCATAACCCCCTGGGAACCAAAGGCTGCGGCGAAGCCGGTGCCATCGGTTCGCCACCCGCCGTTATCAACGCTGTGCTTGATGCTTTGCACGGCTTGGGTGTGAAGGAATTCGACATGCCCGCCACCCCCCACCGCGTGTGGGAAGCCATCCAAGCGGCCAAAGCCTAAAGCGACCAAGGAGCACAGACTATGTATGCATTCACACTCGACCGTCCCAGCGCCTTGGACGCGGCAGTTGCTGCGGCCGCCGGTGGCGGCCAAATCCTGGCCGGTGGCCAGACGCTGCTGCCATCCATGAAGATGCGCCTGTCCCAGCCCGGCCATCTGGTCGATCTGGGCGGCGTCAAAGAACTGGTGGGTTTAGAGCGCAACGGTGACGCAGTGGTCATTGGCGCCATGACCCGGCACATGGACGTGGCCAACAGCACGGTCGTCAAGTCGACCATTCCGGCTTTGGCCCACTTGGCCGGCCATATTGGTGACCGCCAGGTTCGTGCCATGGGCACCATTGGCGGCTCCTTGGCGAACAACGATCCATCCGCCTGCTACCCCAGCGCAGTGCTTGGTTTGGGCGCTACGGTGCACACCAACAAGCGCCGCATTGCCGCTGATGATTTTTTCCTCGGCATGTTCACCACGGCTTTGGAATCCGGTGAAGTCATCACAGCAGTCAGCTTCCCGCAGCCCAAAAAGGCGGCATATATGAAGTTTGTCCAATCGGCATCGCGCTTTGCGCTGGTCGGCGTCTTCCTGGCGCAGACGGCCTCGGGCGTGCGCGTGGCGGTCACGGGTGCTGGACAAGGCGTGTTCCGCCACAAGGGACTGGAAGACGCTTTGAATAAGAGCTTTACCGTGGCCTCGGCGGCGGCAGTGCATATTGATGCCAGCGATTTGAACGCCGATATCCACGCCAGTGCCGCCTACCGCGCCAACCTGATCAGCGTGCAAACGCAGCGGGCTGTGGCGCAGTGCCTGGGGTAGGGTCAGCGACGGCGCTATGACGCGTCAGAGGCCCCGTGTGCGAAGCCCGGGGCCTTTTTTTTGATTTCTTATGCATAAATTTTCTTCTGTCGACGCTCTGGTGGACGCCCTGCGGGGAGCGGGTTACTTTGCCGACCGGCGTTTGGCGACGGCGGTGTATTTGGCGCTCAAGCTGGAACGCCCGCTGTTGCTGGAGGGCGAGCCCGGGGTTGGCAAGACCGAGCTGGCCAAGGCCTTGTCCATTGCCCTGCAACGCCAGCTTTTGCGTCTGCAGTGTTATGACGGGCTCGAACAGCGTGAGGCACTTTACGAGTGGAACTACGCTGCGCAGTTGCTGCACATGCGGGCCGCGCAAGGGCATACCGAAGCAGCCGGTGGCGATGCAGTGGCGCAGGTCGAGCGCGAGGTCTACCAGGACCGCTACCTCATCCGCCGCCCGCTGTTGCAGGCGCTGGAAGCGCCTGCGCCGGGCGCGGTGCTCCTGATCGATGAGGTGGACCGCGCCGATGAGCCTTTTGAGGCCTTTTTGCTGGAGTACCTGGGCGAGTACCAGGTGAGCATCCCTGAAATCGGTACCGTGCGCGCCGCGGTCAAGCCCGTGACCATTCTCACCAGTAACCGAACGCGCGAGCTCAACGACGCGGTCAAGCGGCGTTGTCTCTACCACTGGCTGGATTACCCGGAGCGCGACCGCGAGCTGGCCATCATCAGCGCCCAGGTGCCGCAGGCTCCGGCGGTCTTGGCGCAGCAGGTCGCTGACGTGGTAACCCGTCTGCGCAGCCTGCCTTTTTCCAACGCCTTCCAGCGCGCACCGGGTATTGCCGAGAGCGTCGAATGGGCCAAAGCCCTGGTCGCGCTTGACACTTTGGTGCTCGACCCCGAGGTGATGCGCGACACGGCGGGCATCATGTTCAAACAGCGTGAGGATGTCGCCGCCTTGACTTTGGCCGTGGCGGAATCCGTCCTCCTGCCGCCGGAACCCGCCGCATGAGCCTGGGTGATGCGCGAACTGGCAAGTTCGCGGACAACCTCGCCGCATTCGGACGTACTTTGCGCCGAGCCGGGATTCCGGTGGACAGTTCCCGCATCGCCTTGTCCGCACAGGCCGCCATGCAAGTGGGTCTCGATAACCGGGACGACCTCAGCGCCGCACTGGAAGCCGTTTTGCTCAGCCGTGAGCAGGACCGCGCGGTCTTCCGTGAGTTGTTCGATGCCTTTTTCCGCGACCCCAATATGGCGCACAAGCTACTGGCGCAAATGCTGCCCAGTGCCGAAGGCAAAGCGGAACCGAGCAAACGCCGCCCCCGTGTGCGCGAGGCCCTGTCGCCGCAAGCCCATTTGGGCCACCAGGCCAAACCCACCGGCGAGGACCAGAAAGTTGACTTTGATGCGGCCATGACTGCCAGCGACGTGCAGCGCTTGCGCCATGCGGACTTCAATGCCTTGTCCGCGACCGAGTACCGGCTGGTGGAACGTCTGGTGCGGGATATTGCCTTGCCACTTCCCGAGATCCCCAGCCGCCGCATGCGCCCGGGGGGGCGGGGGGCGCAGCTGCACTGGGCCAGCGCGATGCGCGCCTCGGTGCGCTTAGGCGGCGAGATGTTGCATCTGCCCCGGCGCCAGCGCTGTATGCAGGCGCTGCCGCTACTGGTCTTGGTGGATGTGTCCGGATCCATGGAGCGCTATGCGCGCTTGCTGCTGGCTTTTTTACACGCAGCCACCCGTCAACACACGCAACGGCAGGTGTTTGCGTTCGGGACGCAGCTCACGGATTTGGGCAGCGCTTTCAAGCTGGGCGATACCGATGCCATGCTGGACCATGCCAATGCGCTGATAGCGGACTTTGCCGGTGGCACCCAGCTCGGTCAGTCTCTGGAAAGCTTGCGCAGGCACCATGCGCGCACATTGGTGGGACGGCGTACCATGGTCTTGATCGTCACGGACGGCTTAGACACTGGCGAACCGCAGGCGCTGGCACAGGAACTGGCCTGGCTGAAACTGCACACGCGGCGCATTTTGTGGCTCAATCCTTTGCTGCGCTTTGAGGGCTATGCGCCATTGGCGCAGGGCGCGCAGGCGCTGAATCGGGTTGCACACGGCATGGTGGCCATCCATAACCTGACCAAGTTGGAAGACCTGGCGCTCAGCCTGGCGCAATTGATGAAGCGCTAGGCGGTATCCGCATACACCCGCTATCGAAAGGATTGACTATGGAAATGCAAGGCAGCCGCGAACTGGCCATTACCCAACAACAGGCCTGGGAGGCGCTGAACGACCCGGACGTACTGAAGCAGTGCATTCCGGGCTGCGACAAGGTGGAGTCCACCGGCCCGGATGCCTATGCCATCGGCATGGCGCTGAAAATCGGACCGGTATCGGCCAAATTCACGGGGAAAATTGTGCTCTCCGACATCAACCCGCCGCAAAGTTACACCATCAGTTTTGAAGGGCAGGGTGGTCCGGCCGGGCATGGAAAGGGCAGCGCCAAGGTGCAACTCACCCCCAAAGGCAGTGGCCATACCCTGAGCTATTCGGTGCAAGCCTCCGTGGGCGGCAAGGTGGCGCAACTGGGTCAACGGCTGATCGACGGCGCGGCCAAATCGCTTGCCGAGGATTTTTTCAAACGGTTTGATGCAGCGATGCAAGCCAAATATCCTCAAGCTTATGCGTCTGCTGCCGAACCAGCAACAACGCCTTCCCCCGCGTCGGCTCCAAGCTCCGGGTCTTTGATCTGGTGGCTTGCTGGTGCCGCAGTTATTTTGCTCGGGGTGTTTTTGCTGCGGTAGCCGCGCGCGTGCTGCGTACGCTTTCACAGCAAAAGTTGGGGGCGCCATTTTTGGAGCTTCAAGAATGCGCAAATGGATACTTTGGGGCATGTTTGCCGCCATGCCGGCCTGGGCCGATTGGAGTTTCATCGCCAAGACAGAGGCCTTCAACTTGTATGGCGAAGCCAATACCAAGCGCAAGACCGGCAATATCGTGCGTATGTGGTCCATGGCCGACTACAACGCCGTTCAGTCCATCCGGCTGCCGCCGCCCCTGCTGTGGACCAATTACCAGTCCATGCGCGAATTGAAAGAATTCGACTGTGTGGGCCGCCAGCACCGCTCGGTCAAGACATTGTTGTTTTCAGGCCACCTTGCGAAGGGCGAGCCTTTGTATGGCTTTGAGTCCGCAGGAACCTTTGCACCGGTCGCCGCAGCGCCGCTGGACGAGGCCCAGTTTCAATACGCCTGCAAATAGCTGACGCAGCCCAACCCTGTCACGGGCCGGACAGGCTGCGCAACTTAGGAGTTGGCAGCTTTTCCGCTGAACAGCGATTTGACCGAACCGATCAGGGGCCAGATCAGCATCAGCACGGCCAGACCGGCAATGCTGCCAACCAGCTTGTTCGACCAGAAGATCGACACGTCCCCTTGTGAGAGCAGCATGGACTGGCGGAAACTGGCCTCTGCCATATCACCCAGTACCAGCGCCAGCACCAGGGGTGCCATGGGGTACTTGAGCTTTTTGAACAAATAACCTACCACCCCGAATACCATCATCATCACCACGTCGAACATGGCGCTGTGTACGGTGTAGGCCCCTATGGCGCAAATCACCACAATCACCGGCGCGATCACCGAAAACGGAATGCGCAAAAACGCCGCCCAATACGGTACGGTGGTCAAAACCACCAGCAGGCCGACGATATTGCCCAGGTACATCGAGGCAATCAAGCCCCATACAAAGTCTTTGTGTTCTACAAATAGCATGGGGCCGGGCTGCAAGCCCCAGATCATCAAACCGCCCAGCAACACGGCGGCGGTCGGCGAACCCGGGATACCCAGGGTCAACATGGGCAGCAAGGCCGAGGTGCCGGCCGCATGCGCAGCCGTCTCAGGTGCCAGAACGCCCTCGATCTGCCCTTTGCCAAAAGTTTCAGGCTCTTTGGACATACGCTGCGCGATGCCATAGCTCATGAACGAGGCAGGCGTTGCGCCACCCGGCGTAATGCCCATCCAGCAGCCAATGGCAGTCGATCGCAAAAAGGTCAGCCAGTACTGGGGAAGCGTCTTCCAGGTTTCCCACACCACTCTGGGATTGAGTTTGGCCGACTTGCCTTTGAAGGCCAGGCCTTCTTCCATGGTCAGCAGGATTTCGCCAATGCCAAAGAGTCCGATCACCGCAATGAGGAAGTCAAAGCCTTTGAGCAGCACGGGGAAGCCATAGGTCATACGCAGCTGCCCGGTCACCGTGTCCATGCCGACCGTGGCCAGGGCGAAGCCCAGCATCATGGCCACAATCACTTTGGTGGGCGGCTCCTTGCTCATACCCACAAAGCTGCAAAAGGTCAGCAACTGCACCGCAAAGTATTCGGCAGGGCCGAAGTTGAGCGCAAATTTAGCCAACACCGGTGCCAAGAAGGTGATGAGGGCGACTGCGAAAAATGCGCCGATGAACGAAGACGTGAAAGCTGCCGTCAGCGCCTGCGCCGCCTTACCCTGTTGCGCCATGGGGTAGCCGTCAAAAGTGGTGGCCACTGACCAGGGTTCTCCCGGTATGTTGAAGAGGATCGAGGTAATCGCACCGCCAAACAAAGCGCCCCAGTAAATACAGGAGAGCATGATGATGGCCGAGGTGGGGTTCATGGAGAAAGTCAGCGGCAGCAAAATTGCGATACCGTTGGCTCCGCCCAAGCCGGGCAACACGCCAATCAAGACACCCAGCGTGATGCCGATCAGCATGTACAGGATGTTGGGCAGCGTCAGCGCGACGGCGAATCCGCCGAAGAGGTTGTTGACTTCTTCCATTAGAACCCCAGCAAGTTTTCAATTGGGCCTTTGGGCAAAGGCACCAAAAACCATTTCTCGAACACCAAGAAAAATGCCAAGGGCACGCCGATGGATACGCCCAGGGTCAAAGGCCAGGCAAAACCGCCGTGGCGGCGCATGAAAAACCCGATCAGCAGCGCGGAGGGCAGGTAAATGCCCAGGTACACCATGGCGACTACGTAGATCACCATGGGCACCAGCATTTGAAACACCGGAACCAGCTCGTTGCGGGTGGCGAATATGCCTTTGGCACGGCCCCATTTCAGCAGCGTCGTCAAGACGATCAGGCCGCTGGCGGCCATCAATATCAGGCCGACGTAGAACGGGAAATAACCCGCTTGCGGGCCATCGTCGGCCCAGCCTGTTCCTATCCGCATGCTGTCGGTGATGACCAGCGCGGCAAGACCCATGATGACCAGTCCCACGATCAATTCAGGGCCGCGCGTCAGAGTGGCCGGGGAGTCGTCGCGGTCCTCCCCGTCCAGATGATTTGGTGTAGTCATGGTGTCCTGTCCTACAGTGCAGATGGAGTATCAGTTGGCCAGGAAGCCGGCCTCTTTCATCAGGTCACGGTGCTGCTGCTCCGCTTTGCCCAGCCAATCCACAAACTCTTTGCCGGACAAGGTCGTCTGCTTGAACGCGCCTTCTTCCATGAAGGCCTTCCATTCCGGCATGGCACGCACTTTTTGGAACAAGTCCAGGTAGTACTTCACCTGGTCTTCGGTTGCGCCGGGCGTCATGAAGATGCCACGCAGCATCAAATAGTCCACTGGCAGACCAGCGGATTCGCAGGTTGGAACGTCGCTCCAGGCTTGGGTCGCTGTCATCTTGTTCTTGTAAGGCAGGCGCTCCTTATCGAACACGCACAAAGGACGCAGCGCACCGGAGCGCCAGTGGTTGTCGGCCTCAATCGGGTTGTTCACGGTGGAGTCAATGTGCTTGCCCACCAATTGCACGGCAACATCACCACCACCTTTGAGCGGGATGTAAATCATCTTCTTGCCAATGCTTTTTTCCAGCAGCACGGTGATGATCTGGTCTTCTTGCTTGGAGCCGGTGCCGCCCATTTTGAATGTCTTGTCCGGTGCGGCTTTGATGGCCGCCACATAGTCTGCGGTGGTTTTGTACGGCGTATCGGAATGCACCCAGAGCACAAACTGGTCGAGTGCCAGCATCGATACCGGCGTCAGATCACGCCAGGAAAACGGTACGCCGGTGGCAAGCGGCGTGGTGAACAGGTTGGAGAGGGTGATGATGATTTTGTGCGGGTTGCCCTTGTCACCCTTGACATCCAGAAAACCTTCGGCACCCGCGCCACCGGATTTGTTCACCACGATGATGGGTTGCGAGGTCAGCTTGTTTTTCGCGGCCACGCCTTGGATAAAGCGGGCCATCTGGTCTGCACCACCGCCCGTGCCTGCGGGGACGACGAACTCAATGGGCTTGGTCGGTTCCCAGGCCGCCGCCGGTGCAACCGTTGCCGCCAGAGCCAGTGCCACAGCGCCTTGGGCGGCGCGAACCATTGATGCCAGTTTCATGCTGTCTCCTCTTGTGGTGAATGATTCGAATGCGCCGCTGCAAAGCGGCTACGCCAGTTTGCTGCCTACTGCCAATCCCTGCGCGCGCGCGTAGTCGGCCGCGCCCATTTTTTTGCCGTCTTCGGCGCGCAATTTCAGTATCTCAATCTGCCCGCTCTGCGATGCCACAAAAATCGACGTCTCGCCGATTTGGGTGATCTCGCCGGGTTTGCCTTTGCTGTCGCCGTAGCGCCCGATGCGGTGCTTGCGGCAGTCGTAGACAAAGAGCTTGGTGTCATTCAGGTTTGTCCAAGCACCGGGAGCGGG
The DNA here is from genome assembly GCA_947446885.1 of Comamonadaceae bacterium. Taxonomy (GTDB): domain Bacteria; phylum Pseudomonadota; class Gammaproteobacteria; order Burkholderiales; family Burkholderiaceae_C; genus Allorhodoferax. The sequence continues at coordinate 17,691 of CANFHZ010000013.1, read as the reverse complement.
ATTGCAGGCGCGGATCAGGTCATACACCCCATCGACATGGTTGGCCCAGTTGATTTTGGATTCAGCCGCCTGGAACCAACCTTCGTAGCTGGCCTGCGCCTCATCTTGCTCCGACGTGGTGTAACGACCGGCGACCACGGCGTCAGCCGCCTCCAGCAGTGCGGCCACGCCCATGGGAAACAACTTGTTGAAATACAGCTCCCCCAGCGTCTCATCCGGGCCGATGTCGCAGGTCTTTTGGAGAATCACCAGGCCCTCGTCCAAGCCGTCGCTGGGGCGGAAGATGGTCAGACCGGTTTGCTTTTCACCACGCGCCATCGCCCAGTTGATCGCCGACGGCCCCCGGTACTTGGGCAGCAGGGAAGGGTGGTACTGGATGGTGCCGTGCTTGGGGATGTTCAGCAGCGACTGCGGCGCAAACTGCACCACATAGGCCATCACCCCGATGTCCGGCTGCAGGCTGTGCATGGCGTCGTGCGCGGCCTGGTCGGTGAGCTTGTCCAGTTGCAGCACGTTGAGGCCACGCGCCTGTGCTTCCACCCGCAGCGCATCGGGTTTGGTGCCGGGTTTTTCCGGGCGGCAGAAAACGCCCACTACCTCGTCGCCGCGCGCAAGAATGGCTTCGAGCGCGGCCTTGCCGAAATCCTGCTGACCGATTAAAACGATTTTCATGGTGCGAGGTATCCGGTACGGGTTTCAGATGACCTTGGCTTCGCGCAGGCTGCCGATCTCGGCGCTGCTGTAGCCCAACTGCACCAGCACTTCCTCGGTGTGCTCACCCAAGAGCGGTGAGCGTTTCACCTCGGTGATGCTGTCCGACATCTTGATCGGGTTGCCCACCGTGAGGTACTTGCCGCGCTCAGGGTGATCCACCTCAACCACGGTGCCGGTGGCACGCAGCGAGGGCTCTTCGGCGATTTCTTTCATCGACAAAATCGGCCCGCAGGGGATGTCGAACTGGTTCAGTATGTCCATGGCCTCGAACTTGGTCTTGGTCATGGTCCACTCTTCGATGCGGGCAAAAATTTTCTTCAGATGCGGCAGGCGCTTGGGCGGCGTTGCGTAGTCGGGGTCGGTAATCCAGTCTTCCTGGCCTATGACCTTGCACACCGCGGGCCAGACCGCTGCCTGGGTGATGAAGTAGATATAGGCGTTGGGGTCAGTCTCCCAGCCTTTGCATTTGAGGATAGAGCCGGGCTGGCCGCCACCCGATGCATTGCCCGCGCGCGGCACCGAATCGCCAAAAGGCGTGTCCGGGTACTGCGGGTACTCGTTCATGGTGCCCGTGCGGGCCAGGCGCTGTTGGTCGCGCAGCTTGACGCGGCACAGGTTGAGCACGGCGTCCTGCATGGGTGCCAGCACTTTCTGGCCGCGCCCGCTGCTGTTGCGCTGGTAGAGCGCCGCAACAATGCCCAGGGCCAGATGCAAGCCGGTGCCCGAGTCGCCGATCTGCGCGCCGGTGACCAGGGGCGGGCCGTCGTCAAAACCGGTGGTGGAGGCCGCGCCGCCTGCGCACTGCGCCACGTTTTCATAGACCTTACAGTCTTCGTATTTGCCTGGGCCGAAGCCTTTGACCGAGGCCACGATCATGCGGGGGTTGAGCTCCTGGATGCGTTCCCAGGTGAAGCCCATGCGGTCCAGTGCGCCGGGCGCGAAGTTCTCGACCAGCACGTCGCAGGTCTTGATCAAGCGGTCCAGCACCTCTTTGCCCTTGGGGTCTTTGGTGTTCACCGTGATCGAGCGCTTGTTGTGGTTGAGCATGGTGAAGTACAGGCTGTCCACGCCGGGGATGTCACGCAGTTGGCCACGGGTGGCGTCGCCTTCACCGGCCTTTTCCACCTTGATCACATCCGCGCCGAACCACGCCAGCAGCTGGGTGCAGGTCGGCCCGGACTGGACGTGGGTGAAGTCAAGAATGCGAACGCCGTCTAATGCCTTGCTCATAAATCAGTTTTCCTCAAGATTGCTGTGAATTACTTTTTCGCGGTTTGCGGGTTGAGCATGGTAATGCGTCCGCTCTCGGTACCTGCGGTCTCGTCGATGATGGCGTTGATCAGCGTGGGCTTGCCGCTGGCCACGGCTTCGCGCATAGCGGCGCCCAATTCGGCCGGCGTGTTGGCCACCACGCCCACGCCGCCAAAGGCTTGCATCATCATTTCGTAGCGCGCGCCCTTGACGAATACCGTGGGCGCTACATCGGCACCGCCCGATCCATTCACATCGGTGCCGCGGTACACCCCGTTGTTGTTGAACACCACCACGCAGACCGGCAGGTGGTAGCGGCAAATTGTTTCGACCTCCATGCCGCTGAAGCCAAAGGCGCTGTCGCCCTCGATCGCAATGACTGGTTTGCCGGTGACCACTGCGGCGGCGACGGAGAAGCCCATGCCGATGCCCATAATGCCCCAGGTACCCACGTCCAGGCGCTTGCGTGGCAGGTACATGTCCACAATGCTGCGGGTGAAGTCCAGGGTGTTGGCACCTTCGTTCACCAAAATCGCCTCGGGGTTGTCGCGTATGACTTGGCGCACCGCGCTGAGCGCGCTGTGGAAGTTCATGGGCGTGGGATTCTTGGCCAGGGTCTCGGCCATCTTGGCCTGGTTTTTGTCGCGCTTGTCAAAGACTGCGCGGGTCCATTCGGCAGGCGGTGCCGCCCAGTTGGAGCCCATGCCCGCCAGCAGCGCGTCCACGCAAGAGCCCACGTCACCCACCAGCGGCGCGGCGATTGCGACGTTGCTGTCCATCTCGGTAGGTGCAATGTCGATCTGGATGAAGCGCCGTGTTGTGGAGCCGCCCCAGGTCTTGCCCTTGCCGTGCGAGAGCAGCCAGTTCAGGCGCGCACCGATCAGCAGCACCACGTCGGCTTCCGCCAGCACATGGGAGCGGGCAGCGGATGCACATTGGGCATGTGTGTCCGGCAGCAAACCTTTGGCCATGGACATGGGCAGATAGGGGATGCCCGAGCGCTCCACCAGCGCGCGGATCGAGGCATCGGCCTGCGCGTAGGCTGCGCCTTTGCCCAGCAAAATCAAGGGCTTTTGTGCGCCTTTGAGCACATCGAGTGCCCGCTGCACAGCATCCGGGGCAGGCAACTGGCGCGGCGCGGCGTCCACCACTTTGATGAGCGAGGCCGTACCCGCTGCCGCATCCATGGTCTGGGCGAACAGCTTGGCCGGTAAGTCCAGGTACACGCCACCTGGGCGGCCTGAGAGCGCAGCCCGGATGGCGCGGGCGATGCCCACGCCAATGTCCTGCGCGTGCAGCACCCGGAATGCGGCCTTGCACAGCGGCTTGGCAATCGCGAGCTGGTCCATTTCCTCGTAATCGCCCTGCTGCAAATCGACGATCTCGCGCTCGCTGGAGCCGCTGATCAAAATCATGGGAAAGCAGTTGGTCGTGGCGTTGGCCAGCGCCGTCAGACCATTCAAAAACCCCGGTGCGGAGACTGTCAGGCAAATACCCGGCTTTTGCGTCAAGAAGCCTGCCGCCGCTGCCGCGTTGCCGGCGTGCTGCTCATGGCGGAAGGAAATCACCCGCATCCCTGCGGTTTGCGCCATACGCGTCAGGTCGGTGATAGGAATGCCCGGCAGGCCGAAGATGGTGTCGATACCGTTGAGCTTCAGTGCGTCGATAACGAGGTGGAAGCCATCGGTCTGCGCGGCGTGTGCCTGTGTGGCATCTGCTGCGCCAGAGGAATGTGCTGGCATATGCGGTGCTCCGGTCATAGAGGTAGATCGCGCCGGTCCTGGCCGGTTGCTTTGTGTGGATTCAGCCCTGCGTGCTTGGCTTTCGCCCGGCCACATCGAATGGGTGGGCCGCGTAAACGCCAGCATCAATGGTAGGGCTGAGGCGAACGCCACCCGTACAGGGTAAACACCGAGTGGGCCGCCGGGCAAAGCATGTAAAGCGCAGGCTGCAGGTGTGGAATGTGGGGGGCTGCGGGTTTAAACTGAAACGCTCAGGCGCCGACCGGCGCTATTTTTTTGTCCCGATCGGACCTTGGTTATGACATTTTTTTCTGGGGGTGTGTGCCCACCTCAACGCGTGGTGCGCCTGTGCGTTTGGGCGCTGGCGGGTTTTCTGGCCGCGTGCGGGCCGGCTGGCACTCCGGCACCGGGAGCGGGCGGAGCAGTGGGCGGGGGTGGCCCCGCCGCCGGTGCGATGCCGCCGGCTGAGGTCGGGGTCGTCACAACCACCCCAGGGGATGTTGGTCTGATGGTCGAACTGCCCGGCCGTTTGGAGGCCTCACGGGTGGCACAGGTGCGGGCCCGTGCCGCCGGCATCGTGCAGCGGCGCTTATTTGAAGAAGGCAGCTTGGTGCGCGCCGGGCAGCCGTTGTTCGAGATCGACGCCGGACCGTACCGCGCAGCGCTGGACAGCGCACTGGCTACCCAGTCCAAGGCCGAGGCCAATCTGATGCAGGCCGGTAGCGTGCTGGAGCGTTACCGGCCCTTGGCAGAAGCCCGCGCCATCAGCCAGCAGGAATACGTGGCGGCTCAGGCCGCCCACAAGCAGGCCGAGGCGGACCTGGCCGTGGCCCGGGCTGCCATCCAGACCGCGCGCATCAACCTGACCTACGCATCGGTCAGTTCGCCGATTGCCGGACGTATTGGCCGCGCGCTGGTCACCGAGGGCGCGCTGGTCGGGCAGGGCGAGGCCACGCCCATGGCGCTGGTGCAGCAAACCCATCCCATGCTGGTTAATTTCACCCAGTCGGCCAGCGAGCTGATGCGCCTGCGCGCCGCGCTGGACAGCGGCTTGCTCAAGCGTGCCCCTGGCAACCACGCCGCCAGCGTGCGCCTGGTTATGGAGGACGGCAGCGAATACGCACAGAGTGGCCGCTTGCTGTTCTCCGACGTGACGGTGGACCCCAGCTCCGGGCAAGTCACCTTGCGCGCCGAGATCCCTAACGCCGACGGCGTGCTGTTTCCCGGCCTCTATGTGCGGGTGCGCCTGGAGCAGTCGCTGGCCAGTAACGCCATCTTGCTGCCGCAGCAGGCGCTTACGCGCTCGACCCAGGGCGACACCGTGATGGTGGTGGACAGCGAGGGCAAGGTGAAACCGCGCCCGGTCAAGGTCGGTGGGCAGCGCGGCACCCAGTGGGTGGTGACCGAGGGTCTGCAAGCGGGCGAGCAGGTGATGGTCGACGGCTTCCAGAAGCTGCGCGGTGACGCGCCGGTTAAGCCCGTGCCCTGGGCCCCACCCGGCAGCCCGGCCCAGACGGTACCTGGTGCGGCGCCTGCGGCTGCGCCGCCCGCAGCGGTGGCACCGGCTCCGGCCCCGGCAGCCAGCCGCTGAGGGGCGCGCGGCATGGCTTCTTTTTTCATCAACCGGCCCATCTTCGCGTGGGTCATCGCGCTGTTCATCATGGTGCTGGGCGGCGTTGCGATGACCCAGTTGCCCATCTCGCAGTACCCGCCGGTGGCGCCACCATCTATCGTGGTCACCGCAGCCTATCCCGGCGCCTCTGCGCAAACATTGGAAGACGCTGTGCTCTCCGTCATTGAGCGCGAAATGAATGGCGCCCCCGGCCTGATTTATATGGAGTCGGTGGCGCAATCGGACGGTTCGGGCAATATCACCTTGAGTTTCCAGCCCGGAACCAACCCCGATCTGGCCCAGGTCGATGTGCAAAACCGCCTGGCCCGCGCCACACCCCGCTTGCCCGCGACGGTGACCCAACAGGGCGTGCGGGTCGACAAGGCGCGCAGTAATTTTTTGCTCTTCACCATCCTCACCTCTGACGATCCGGCTTGGACGCCGGTGGCGCTGGGTGACTACGCAGCGCGCAACGTGCTGCCGGAGTTGCAACGCCTGCCCGGCGTCGGTCAGGCGCAGTTGTTCGGCACCGAACGCGCCATGCGGGTCTGGATCGATCCGGCGAAGTTGCTCGGATTGAACCTGTCAGCCGCCGATGTGAGCGCCGCCATCCGCGCCCAGAATGCCCAGGTTTCTGCCGGTGAAATTGGCAGCCTGCCCAATGTGGCCGGGCAAGGCATTGCCGCCACGGTGGTGGTCAACGGCCAGTTCAGCAGCGTTGAGCAGTTTGGCCGCATCACCATCCGCGCCAACCCCGATGGCTCCACCGTGCGCCTCAAAGATGTGGCCCGCATCGAACTCGGGGCCCAGGCCTACGCCACCTCGGCGCGTTTGAACGGCAAACTCGCCACCGGCATGGGCGTGCAACTCGCCCCCGGCGGAAACGCTCTGGCGACCGCCAAAGCAGTGCGCGAGAAGATGCAGGAGCTGGAGCGCTTCTTCCCCAAAGGCATGTCCTGGACGATTCCCTACGACAGCTCCCGCTTCGTGGCCTTGTCCATCCGCCAGGTCACCGAGACCCTGCTCGAAGCCGTGGCACTGGTGTTTCTGGTGATGTACCTGTTCCTGCAAAACTGGCGCTACACCATCATTCCCACGCTGGTGGTCCCGGTGGCCTTGCTCGGTACCCTGGCGGTTTTGCTGGCGCTGGGTTTTTCGATCAACGTGCTGACCATGTTCGGCATGGTGCTGGTGATCGGCATCGTGGTGGACGACGCGATTGTGGTGGTCGAGAACGTGGAGCGCATCATGCGCCAGGAGGGGCTGGATCCGCTGCCCGCCACGCGCAAGGCCATGGGGCAAATTTCGGGTGCCATCGTGGGCGTGACGGTGGTGCTGATCTCGGTGTTCGTACCGCTGGCTTTTTTCAGTGGCTCCGTGGGCAACATCTACCGCCAGTTCGCCACGGTCATGGGCGTGTCAATTGCCTTTTCGGCGCTGATGGCGCTGTCGCTCACCCCCGCTTTATGTGCCACCCTATTGCAGCCGATTCCGATGGGGCAGGAACATGGTCGTGGGGGCTTTTTTGGTGTGTTCAACCGGGGCTTCGGACGCACAGCAGCCTGGTATGAACGCGGCGTAGGGCGCATGCTGCCGCACGCGGCGCGTTATCTGGTGATTTATCTGGCGGTCATTGCCGCAGCGGTTTTTATGTACCTGCGCTTGCCCACCTCGTTTTTGCCCAACGAAGACCAGGGCACGATGTTGGTGAACGTGCAACTGCCACCTGGTGCCACGCAGGAGCGCACCCGTGCGGTGATCCAGCAGGTCGAGGGCTTTATGCTCCAGCAGCCGGAGGTTCAAAGCATGGTGGGCATTTTGGGCTTTAGCTTTTCTGGCTTGGGTCAGAACGCCGCGCTGGCTTTTGTGACGCTCAAGGACTGGAAAGATCGCCCCGATGCCGCCAACGCCTCACAGGCCGTGGCCGGCCGCGCCTTTGGCGCGCTGGCACGCATTCGTGATGCATTCATCTTTCCGCTCAGCCCGCCGCCTATTCCCGAATTGGGGACTGCGTCCGGCTTCAGCTTCCGCTTGCAAGACCGCGCAGGACTGGGCCACGAGGCCTTGCTGGCCGCGCGCAACCAGATGCTGGGCATGGCCGGCAAAAGCCCGCTGATCAGCCAGATCCGCCCCGAGGGTTTGGAAGACGCGCCCCAGCTCCAACTCGACATCGACCGCGACAAAGCCCAGGCCCTGGGCGTGGGTTTTGACGCCATCAACACGGCTATTTCCACCGCCCTGGGTTCGGCCTATATCAATGACTTTCCCAACGCCGGCCGTTTGCAACGGGTGGTGGTACAGGCCGACGCACCGGCTCGTATGCTGCCCGCCGACGTGCTGCGTCTGAGCGTGCTGAACGCGCGCGGCCAGGCTGTGCCGTTCTCGGCCTTTGCCTCTACCCGCTGGATCACGGGCGCGATGCAGACCGTGCGCTACAACGGTTATCCCGCCATGCGTATCGGCGGCAGCGCCGCGCCGGGCTTTAGCACCGGGCAAGCCATGGCGGAGATGGAGCGCCTGGCGGCCCAGCTGCCCGCCGGGTTTGGTTATGAATGGACGGGCCTCTCGCGCGAGGAAAAACTGGCCGGTTCGCAGTCGCTCATCCTGTACAGCTTTGCCATTCTGTCGGTGTTTTTGTGTTTGGCTGCGCTGTACGAGAGCTGGTCCATCCCGCTGGCGGTGATTCTGGTGGTGCCGCTGGGCGTGGTCGGCGTTCTGCTGGGCACCTGGCTGCGCGGTTATTCCAATGACGTGTACTTTCAGGTGGGCCTGATCACCATCATCGGGCTGTCGGCCAAAAACGCGATTCTGATCATCGAATTCGCCAAAGACCTGCAAGCCCAGGGCAAGAGCGTGATCGAGTCGGCGCTGGCGGCCGCCCACCTGCGCTTCCGCCCCATCGTGATGACCTCCATGGCCTTCACCTTGGGCGTACTGCCGCTGGCTTTCGCCACCGGAGCCGGTTCCGCCAGCCAGCGGGTGATTGGCACCGGGGTTATCGGCGGCATCGTGACCGGCACCAGTCTGGCTGTTTTGTTTGTACCGGTATTTTTTGTGGTCATACGCAGCCTTTTCAAAGACAGTCCGCGCCAGCAGCAGCTGCATGCCGAGCAGGCCACGCACATGGGGATACAAGGTGATGCATAAATCTGCCAAGCTCCGTCCCGGTTTTGCCGGTGCTGCCAGGCCGGTGCGGCGCGCCTTCGCAATAAGCGCGCTGCTTCTGCTTGCGTCCTGCGAGTCGCTGATGCCGCCCGATCCGGTGAACGTGCTGCCCCGGCCGGTGGGCTCTGCCGAATGGCCGCGCACGGCCGATGCGCCTGTGGCTGCGGCGGGTGCCTTGCTGCCCTGGCGCAGCTACTTTGACGACCCCGACTTGCAAGCGCTGATTGCCTTGGCCCTGACCCACAACAGCGACATGCGGCTTGCCGTTCTCACCATCGCCCAGGCGCAGGCGCAGTGGGGCATACGCAGCGCCGATCAGTTGCCCACGGTCAACGCGCTGGCTGGCATGACACGCGCACCCAATGCCCTTGGCGTGCAGACCACCAGCGTGACGGCAGGCCTGGCGGTCACCGCCTATGAATTCGATTTCTTTGGCCGCGTCAGCGGCCTCAAGGCGCAGGCGCTGGCCCAGTACCTGGCAACCCAGGAGGCCCGGCGCACCACCCAAATCACTTTGGTGACGATGGTCGCGCAGGCCTGGATTGCTTTGCTCGCTGACGCCCGCAGCCTGGATCTGGCGCAACAGGCGCTGGCCTCGCGGCAGGCCAGTTTGGATTTGCTGCGGCTGCGCGCGGCCCACGGCGTGTCTTCGGCGCTGGAGTTGCGCCAGAGTGAGTCCTTTTTGGAAAGCGTGCGCGTTACCCTGGCCCAACTGGAGCGCCAAATGGCACTGGACGAAAACGCCTTGACGCTGCTGCTGGGCCAGCCTGTTCCGCAGGCCCAGGTCGCACGCTTCCAGGCAGCACGTTTTGGGCAATTCAGCCTCCCCGAATTGCCCGCGGGTCTGCCCTCTGAGCTGCTGGTGCGCCGAGCCGACATCCGCCAGGCCGAGTTAGGCCTGCAGGCTGCCAACGCCAATATCGCCGCTGCCCGCGCTGCATTTTTTCCGCGCATTTCGCTGACCGCCACGGCCGGTACGGCCAGCGCCGAACTCGGCACCTTGCTCAGCAGCGGTACCTTGGTCTTCAGCCTGGCACCGCAAGTCCTGATGCCTTTGTTCGATGCCGGGCGCAACCGTGCTACCTGGGAGCTGGCCCGCGCCGCGGCCGAGGCATCCATGGTGCAGTACGAAAAAGCCGTGCAAGTGGCCTTTCGCGAAGTGGCCGATGCACTGGCCACGCGCGCCGGCTGGGCACGCCAGCTACAGGCCCAGCAAGCCCAAACCCAGGCCGACACCGAGCGCCTGAAACTGGTCACCCTGCGTTTGCAACACGGCGCTGCCAGCCAGTTGGATGTGCTCGAACTGGAACGCACCGTGCTCGCTGACCAGCAGGCGCTGACCGCTGCGCAATGGGCTTATCTGCAGTCGCAAGTGACTCTGTACAAAGTGCTGGGTGGGGGGCCTGAGGAGTAGGGGCGTCTACTGGCAGGCGTCAACCCACTCCCCGCCGGTTAGCTCGGCCATCAGGGCCGGGCTGATGCGCAGGGCGCTGTTCACTGAACCGGCAGCGGGCAGCACCTCGGCAAAGTCCTGCAGGCTGCGGTCCAGATAGACCGGCAGCGGTGTGGCCAGGCCAAAAGGGCAGACGCCGCCTACCGGATGTCCGGTAAGTGCTTCCACCTCGTGGGCACCCAGCATCTTGCCTTTGCCAAACGCCGCCTTGAACTTGGTGTTGTCCACCCGTGCATCTCCGCGTGCCACCAACAGAAAGACGCGCCCGTCGTGCATGCGGAAGGCCAGCGTTTTGGCAATGCGCCCGGGTTCTACGCCGTGGGCCTGCGCGGCCAGGGCCACGGTGGCGGTGCTGACGTCCAGTTCCGTGATGTGCGGATCCACGCCGCGCTGCGCAAAAAACGCCCGTACCGATGCGATACCCATGCTGGCGCTCCTTCGCTTGGCTCAGGTTCCACCCACGTAGGGGTTGTGTTGGCGCTCGTGGCCAAAGCTGCTCTCGGGCCCGTGGCCGGGGATGAAGACCGTGTCATCGCCCATGGGCCACAGCCGCTGCACGATGCTGCTGAGCAGGTCCCCATGGTTGCCACGCGGAAAGTCGGTGCGCCCGATGCTGCCGGCAAACAGCACATCCCCCACAAAGGCGCGGTGGATCTCGGGCGAATAAAACACCACATGGCCCGGCGTGTGGCCGGGGCAGTGGCGCACCTGCAGCACGTGTTCGCCTAGGCTGACCGTGTCGCCGTCAAACAGCCAGCGCGTGGGCGCAAAAGGTCGCGCCGGCGGAAAGCCGTAGCTGGCAGCGGCCTGGGGCAGGCCGTCAATCCAGAACTGGTCGTCCGGGTGCGGTCCGCTGATGGGCAGCTGCAGCCGCTGCGCCAGCTCCGCCGTCGCCGCCGCATGGTCCACATGGCCGTGGGTAATCCAGATCTGCTCCAGGGTCACGCCCAGCTTTTCGGTTGCCGCAAGCAGCACATCCAGATCGCCGCCGGGGTCAATGATGGCGGCGCGGTGGCTGGTGTCGCACCAGACGATGGAGCAGTTTTGCTGAAACGGCGTGACGGGGATGGTTTGGTAGCGCAGCATATCCCTGAAGTGTCCCATAAGCCGCCCGCCCGCACTCTGCGGACAGTGCCTAAAAAGCGTGCATAGTCCACCCATGCCCCTCGCACCCGCAACGCTTACCGTCCTCCGTCCCCCCACCGTAAAAGACTTTGCCCGCATAGGCGGGCTGGAGGCCTTGTGCCGGGGCTGTACTTTGTCGGTGTTTCCTTTGCTGATGTACCGGGCCTGGGGGAGTGCGCAGCTGGTGTCGCAGGTGTATTTCGCGGTCGGGCTGGTATCGTTGTTGACGGCACTGACGGTGCCCGCGCTGGCGCGGCGCTTTGCCCGGCGACGGATTTATCTGTTTGCCACCGCGTTGTATGGGGTCGCTGCGCTGGCTGGGATGGTGGGGGGCTTGTGGGTGAATGCGGCTTTGCTGTGCGCGGTGATGGCAGCTGCCATGTCTTTTGTGTGTTTTAACGCCTACGTGCTGGACCATATCGACAAGTCCGATTTCAGCAAATTGGAGACCTTGCGCCTGTTTTACGGTGGCACCGGCTGGGTGGTGGGGCCTGCGCTGGGCGTGTGGTTGCTGTCGGTCTGGTCGGGCGCCCCCTTTGTGCTTTTGGCCTGCGCTGCCACGGTGATGGGGGTGCTGATCTGGCGCACGCCCCTGGGTGATGGGGCGTTTCGGGCGCCCGCTTTGGCGGCGGCAGGGCGCGCACCCCTGCGGGCGCATCCCTTGGCCATCGTGCGGCGGTTTTTTGCGCAGCCGCGCATGGTCACGGGCTGGCTGATCCCTGCGATCCGCTCCTGCGCCTGGTGGCTGTATTTTGTGTACGTGGGCATTTTTGCGGTGGAAAAGGGCTTGGGTGAGCAGGTGGGCGGTGTGGCCAGCTCGATCGCCAATATGGGTTTGTTTTTGGCGCCGCTGATGCTGCGTTGGATGCGCAGCCGCTCGGTGCGCATCGCCATCCGCGCCGGTTGTTTGGGCGGCAGCATCTGCTTTTTTCTGGCTACGCTGGCAGCGCCCTGGCCGTGGTTCACGGTGGCTGCCTTGATTGCTGGCACGGTGTTTTTGGTGCTGCTGGACACCTCGGCAGGGCTGCCGTTTTTGATGGCGGTCAAGCCCTCGGAGCGCACCGAGATGTCGGCGGTGTATTCGAGCTTTCGCGATGTGTCGGGCATTATTTCGCCGGGTATCGCCTGGCTGGTCTTGCAGGTCTTCCCTATCGCCGGGGTGTTTGCTTTAGGCGGATTGGCGCTCTTGTGTGCCTGGTGGGTGGCCGGGCAGATTCATCCCGAATTGGGCACGCCACCGCCGCTGCGTCGGCGCCGGCGCCACCCCTGAGCCTCCGGTGTGCGGGCGACAGCGCTGCGGCGCTGTCCGGACTATTCAGACCACGCAGCTTTTTCAGACCATTTGTTTGCGCTTGGTCTCTATGCGCCGGCGCAAATCGCGCATGAGCGCCTCGGCGTTCACCATATTGGGATTGACGTCGACGGCGCGCTCCATCAGCTCCAGCGCGCGCTCGGGTTGATCGCGCTCTGCCAGCATCTGGGCGTAGCCCGCCAGTGCGCCGAAGTGCTTGGGCACGCGCTGAAGTACCTCCTCGCAGTCCTGCATCGACAAGTCGAACTCCCCGACCATAAAGTACAGCGTGGCACGCTTGTTCCAGGCTTCGGCGAAGTCGGGGCGTTTGCTGATGATGTCGGTGAATACGCGGATGGCCTCCAGCACATTGCCCTCTTTCATTTCGGCGGTACCGTCGTCATACAGCGTGTCAATTTCCCGGTCGCCGCTGCGGCCCCACATGCGCCATACCGTACCCAAAGCCACTGTGCGCAGGCCGGGCTCCTCATCATGCAATCGCGGCAGAACTGCATCAGCGGCGTCCGCAGTGCCGATCTGGGCCAGACGGCTCATGGCCTCATAGCGCTGCTGCGGATCGCTGTCGTTGAGTGCCATCAGCGCCTGCTGCTGGGTCAAGGGTTCTGTGGTCTGCGCCGCGGCAGAGGGGAGCAGGCTGGCCCCGAACAAGGCGATGCCGACAAGTGGTGCGAAGAGGCGTAAGGCATGCGCCATGGTGGATCTCCTGTGGTGACGCGGTCAGCTTAGCGCAAAAAAAACCCCCGCACGCGGCGGGGGTTCCGGGTGCGGGCGAAGCCGCTTAGTTGCCGGCGCGCTTGGCGTAGGCGTCGGTCACAAAGACCTTGTAGTCGGGTTTGACTTCCTGGATACGGCCTTGCTCTTTCAGGAACACGGCGGTCTCGGCCATGGCTTTGGCAGCGCCGCCGCCCAGCCATTTGGCGCTGAGCTGCTCAGCCACGGTGGGGAACACATACAGAGCCATCGCAGCAGGTACGTCCTTCACATCGGCTTTGGTCACGCGGGCAATCGCTTTGACCTGGGGGGTATCGGGCGTCCAGCTTGCTTTTTGCGCGCGGTACTCGGTGTCGGCTTTGTTCAAAGCCTTGACCAAGGCGACCATGAAGGCGTCGTTTTCAGCGGCCCATTTGCTGTTAACGGCGATACCGTCAAACGTGGGATAGCCCTTCTGGCCGATAGAGCCCGAGCTGGCGATGGCTTTGCCATTGGCTTTGATTTTGGACAGCACGGGGTCCCAGATAAAGGTCGCGTCGATGTCTCCGCGCTCCCAGGCCGCCGCAATTTCGGGCGGACGCATGTTCATGACGGTCACGTCGTTGGCGGTCAGGCCTTCGAGCTTCATGGCAGCCATCAGCTGGTAGTGGGCGGTGGACACAAACGGTGTTGCGACTTTTTTGCCCTTGAGGTCTTTGACCGAATTGACGTTGCTGCCATTGCGGGCAATCAGCGCCTCGGCGTCGGCGATGTCGTCCAGAATCCAGAACAGCTTGATGTCCTGGCCTTGTGTGACGGCAGCGGTCAGGGGGCTGGAGCCGACTTGGCCAATTTGCACATCGCCCGAGGCCATGGCTTTGATCACATCGCCGCCGCCACCGAACATGCGCCAGTTGATTTTGTAACCGGTGGCTTTTTCCAATTCACCGGAATCGATTACGGCCTGGAAGGGCACCAGCATGTCCTGGTGCGCAAAGGTCACTTCCTTTTTCTGGGCAAAAGCAGCGTTACTGATCAGGGCAGCACTTGCAGCGAGCAAGAGCCATTGGCGTTTGTTGAATTTCATAGAAGTCTCCTGTTAAAAAAATGGTCAAAACGCGGGGTACGAAAAACCGGGGGAACGGGGAACACGGGCACAACAGGCACATGGCCGTTTGTGGCGCGGCGGCATGACCACGGGCGGGCCGGTGGTGCAGCAGTGGCGTAAGCGCAAGTCCATCATATGGGTAGCCTGCTTTTCAACCTGAAGTTTGCGCCGCGTGTACCGCGCGCCGGATGATCTGGCCGATGGTTTCGCAGTCGGTTTGCGTCAAGGACAAGGGCAGGCGAAGGTCGCACAAACCACCGAGTACGGCCTCCGCGCGCGGCAAGCTTTGCGCCTGCCCGAAATAGCGCCAGTGCTGCCACACGCTGGTAAAGCCGACCGGCTCATCAGCGCCAAACCATTTGATGTGCACGCCGCTGCGGGCGCAGGCCGCGATGGCTGCCTGCATCTGCGCGCGGTCCATGCCGACCAGACTGAACTGCAGCGAGCTGCCAACAAATTGTTCCTGCGGCGGACGCAGTGGCAGGCGGATGTGGGGCGCGTCCATGAGCGCGTCGTGCAGCCACGCGTAGCGCTGGTTCCATCGCGCACAGCGGTCCTTCAGCACGGCACCCAGCTGCGCGCGTGCCAGCGCAGCAGGCAGATTGCTCATGCGCAGGCTGAAGTTGGGCGTGTGGTATTTCCAGCGCTCGAAGACCTCCGGGCCAGGCCGGGCCACATGCGAGGCGTAGAGCATGTAGCTGCCTGAAAGCAGTACGGCCTGCGCGGCCAAGTCGGCATCGTGCGTGACCAAAAGCCCGCCTTCGCCGCTGTTGGCGTGTTTGTAGCTTTGCAGGCTGAAGCAGCCGGCGATGCCCCAGGTGCCGCTGGCTTTGCCGTTCCAGCCAGCGCCCATGGTGTGGGCGCAGTCCTCGATCAGGCGTATGCCGAACTCGGCGCACACGGCGCTGAGTGCATCCATATTGCAAATGTGTCCGCGCATGTGTGAAAGCAGTAGCGTCTTGGCGCCGCTGGCCTGTGCTTTGGCGCGCAGGTCGTCCAGGTCGATCAACAGGTCTTCGGTCACGTCCACCAGCACCGGCACCGCCCCCGCGTGGGCGATGGCACCGGGTACCGGAGCCAGGGTAAAGCAGTTGCTCAGCACCATGTCGCCGGGCCGCACGCCGCTGCAGCGCAGCGCAGCGAACATGGCAGAGCCGCAGGAGTTCATGGCGATGCAATACGGCATGCCCATCTCTGCGGCAAAGTCGGCCTCCAGCGATGCAGCTTCTCCGGGCTTGGCGCCGGTTTCGCCGTAGCGGTGCAGCTTGCCGCTTTCCATCAAAGCCATGGCCGCTGCCACACCGGGCTGCGGAATCGGCTCTTGCCAGGTCAAATCGAGTTGCAGGTGTTCAGGCGTGGTGGCGTGGTTCATGGCAATGGGCTTGTGCGGGGGTCAGGCCGGGGGTGCGGCTTGCAGTTGCTGCCACAGCGCCACGGTGGCTTGTGCCAGCGCGGCGCTGCTGTCGATACACCGGGCCTGCAGCGCGGCGGGTGCGCCATGCAGCGCCATGGGCGCTTCGGTGCAGGCCAGGATGACGCCATCGGCACCTGCGCCGAGCATGGCCTGAATTGCCTGCTCCAGCAGCGGGCCGGCCTCATGTGTTGTGCCGGCCTTCACCATGGCGATGGCGGGAAGGATCCAGTGGTCCAAAGCCGCGTCTGTTGGCGCGAGCAGCTTCAAACCGTGCGCGTCCAAAGCGGGCTCAAAAAGCCGGGTGGCCAGCGTGGCCCGTGTGGCTACCAGGCCGATGCGCGCACCGATTCCAAAGCGCTGCGCAGCCTGCGCACAGGCCACATCCACGATGGAGGGAAAAGGCAGGGCGCAGCCCTCGCGCAACTGCGCGTGCCAGTAATGCGCCGTGTTGCAGGCCATCACCAGCCCTTGCGCTCCGGCGGTAACAAGTCGGTCGCGCGCTGCCAGCAAGGCGGGCAGGGGTGAGGGGCCACCGTGCAGCAAAGCCGCAGGCCGCCCCGGAATGCGCGGGTCGCTGTGGATCAGCAGCGGCACGTGGCCGGCGTCCTCCTGCGCGTCGGTAGCCGCAATCACCTTGGCGAAAAAGTCCGCCGTGGCCAGTGGACCCATACCACCGAGCACGCCGATCATGCGACGGCCCTGCCCAATGGCGTGGAGTGGGTTCCGGTGGCCTGCGGGTGGGTCATGGGGCCATATGCCCTTCGAAGGCATGCATATAGCCGTACAAACCCACCGCGCCGCCGGTGTGCAAAAACACGATGTTTTGGCCTTTGCGGTAATGGCCGGTGCGGACCAGGTCGATCAGCCCGGCCATGCCTTTGCCCGAGTACACCGGGTCCAGCAATATGCCCTCCAGGCGCGCCAGCATGGTGACCGCTTCCATCATGCCGGGGGTGGGAATGCCGTAGCCCGCACCGATGTGATCGCAGTTGGCGACCACCTTGTCGCGCGCCACCGAACCGGGTACGCCCAAGAGCTCTGCGGTTTGCTGCGCCAGCATAAAAACCTTGTCTTCCTGCGGCTGGCGCGGTGCCCGCACGCCGATGCCCAGCACCGGAATCTGGGTGCGTGCGCCTTCCATGCCCACCACCAGCCCGGCTTGCGTGCCTGCGCTGCCGGTGGCATGCACCAGTTCGTCGATGTTCAGACCCATATTCATCGCCTGGTCGGCGAGTTCCAGCGCGGCAGTCACGTAGCCCAAAGCGCCCAGCGCGTTGGAGCCGCCGCCGGGGATGATGTAGGTCTTGCGGCCCTTGTCGCGCAGCTGCGCAGCCAGGTCTTCCATGGCCTTGTCCATTGGCGTGTTGCCGGGTACTTCGCTTACGTGCGCGCCGTACAAATGGTCCAGAAACACATTGCCCGAATGCTGGTAATCCGCGTAGCGGTAACCGGTGCGGTCTTCCAGAATGATGTGGCATTCCATGCCTATCTTGGCGGCGATGGCAGCGGTCTGGCGCGCATGGTTGGACTGCGTGGCACCTTGGGTGATCAGGGTGTCCGCGCCCTGTTGCATGGCGTCGGCGACCAGGTATTCGAGCTTGCGGGTCTTGTTGCCGCCAGTGGCCAGGCCGGTGCAGTCGTCGCGCTTGATCCACAGATTGGGGCCGCCCAGTGCGGCTGTCAGGCGGTGCATGGGCTCCAGTGGCGTAGGGCCGTGGGTGATGCGCAGGCGGGGGAATTTGGCGAGTTTCATGCGGTGCTCTCGTGGTCAATAAAAAGGGTGTAGATGCTTTAACTGTCTGCGCGGGTCTGGCTCCAGGACTCAGCGGGGTAATCATCCAACTGGCCCAGCGCAAATTGCTCGCCTGGGAAAAAAGTGTGCAGCCGGATGTCGCCGCTGCGGGCGTGGCCTTCCATGCCTTCGAGCCGCGAAATGCGGGCAGCCACCGGGCCGACCTGGGCTCCGGCCGCGCGGTCCAGCCGCTGCCAGGTCAGGGTTTTGATGAACTTGCCCACCGACAGGCCGCCCGAGTAGCGCGCAGCCCCTCGTGTGGGCAGGATGTGGTTGGGGCCGCTGCATTTGTCGCCGTAGGCCACGGTGGTGT
>CANFHZ010000012.1 GCA_947446885.1 Comamonadaceae bacterium | reverse complement strand
ACTTATCTTCTGACAGCCCGACTTACCAGTGCCCAGGCTGGCGAAAATGCGCCAGCTATCGACAGCCCGGGCCTGGTGACTTGCCCTTAAACCGAGCCCTTCACGAGCGCTGCCGATGCGTGTAACTGGCGACCCGTTGCAGATACAACTTTGAGAATGGTAGCAACTCCATTCTGTATCGTTGTTGCACGGTACTTTCGCGCGTCCAGTTCGATGACGGGATACCTGTCCGGTATCCGACCATCTTCCGCTATGCGATCTTGCGGACAGGCTCCACCACACGGGAATCCCAATTCGAGGGCTGCGTCCAATGCTCCGCGGTCAATGCCCGTTTGTGCGCCGGAGATGATTTTGGATAGGGGCATGTCAAGGTAGTGGCTTATGAAGGCTGACTTGGATGTAAACGGTGCTGCGCGGCTTTATCGCGCAGCGGCTGTGTGGACCGCTGGGTTAAGTCAGCGTGCCATGTTTGGCAGCTGGTTCAAGCAGCAAGTACTGTGTTTGGCTTTCTCTACGCTCCGGTGCAATGGCATCGAAGTTTGTGACCAGCGCCTCAATGACGGGGTTTCTATTTTCTTGTTTGCCACCTACGTGATAAAAATGTTCTCGCGTAAGAACACTATGCTCTGCCCAAAGGCTCTTCACATACTCGTTTTCCCGATAATCATTGTGGTGCCATGTTGACAGAATGAATCTACCGCTGAAATTGGAGAGCATATTAAAAAGCTCCCGTTCGTGAGAATCACCCCATCCATTGTAGTAATCAACGTGCCTATCAATATATGGTGGGTCGCAGTAGATAACGTCGGCGGCGGTTGCTTCTTCAATGGTTTTGTTGAAGTCCTGGCACTTGAAGGTGAACTCTTTAGCCTTAATGATTTTGCTCACCCAGCTAACCTGGTTGGTAATCTTAGTTATGTATGCCTGCGCAAATCGCTGGGGTTTTCTGCAAAACGGGATATTAAAGCCACCCTTTCGATTGAAACGAATCATGCCATTGAAGCCAGCACGATTTATAAATAAAAAATCAAGTGGCGAGTGCTCTGAATTAAATCGATCTCTTATAAAGTAATAGTGATCTTCACCCTTGGCTAGCAGTACCGCCCCTTCGCGGGTAAGAAATTCCCTAACTACCTCCGGCGTTATTTCACCAGCTGCTATGCCGACGTAGAAGTTCACTAGGTGGGGATTTGTATCGCACAAAATAGCCCGCCGTGGCGCAACATTGAAGGCCACGGCCCCTGTCCCCATGAATGGTTCAATCCACGTTCCTGTAAAGTCGCTTGGAACTATGCTGTGTATCCATGGCACCAGCTTAGTCTTTATACCTTGCGATTTAATCGGCGGGACGCCAACTTTTGCAATCATTCTTCGCCATTCCTTTTGTCTACGACTAAAGAAACGTCGCCATTCCTATATATAACAAATTCTCGGAGGTTGGAGATCTTTCTCGTAGCACCGTTTTCGTCTTGAACCGTTATCTTGTTGTAATTCATCCAGTAGTCGTCAAACCAATGTTCGCCAAGCTTTGAGAACATGCCGCTGCCGCTGGCTATGTCGGCAATGTTGTTGATACTACCAATGTTGGCCGTGTTTCCGCTTCCCGCTTTGTCACTTGCGATCTTCCATTTTTCTGTAACAAAGAAGTGGAAATTACTTGCTACGGATGCTATGGAATGCAGTTCTTCAATTTTATGGGCTTTAGTTTCATCAATGGTTGCTCCGACCGCTCTGTCATAGATGATTCCAAGGCAGAAATGGCCGGAATATGAACCGTAAGGAAACTGAATATTCTTGGTGCTTGTTCTATTCTCAAAATATGCACCATGTGAACCAAGAGTAAATCCATTGCACAGGTGCGGCTTCTTGGGATTTCTGTATGTGGTTTTGAAATCAACGGCGAATCTAATGGACTCGTCATTAGCTTTTACAAACGATATATCAGGATAGTAATTCTGATGAGTAGCGAGAACAACTTTATACTCGTTGGCTTGTGCAAACGCTAGGATTTTTGGGAAAAGATGAATTTCAAGAATTTTTGACACAATCTTGGTATCTGATGAGATCGTGTAAATATTCGCAAAAACATCAATAAATCCTTTGACGGTCCATTGGCCGTCATCAGTACTGACATGCCTTTTGAGTTCTGTGACGAACTCTTCGAGTTTTCTTGAAAAGCTTTCTCTTTCGGTCATTATGACATTGCCCTGAATTTAGTTAACGGGGCATGTTACAGGCCCATACGCCCAAGAGCAACTGGCGGAGTTGCAGTGAAGCATAAATTTGGTGTAGCCCGCAAACCACCGGATACCCCTGGCAGGCCATTGGACAAGACGTTTGCAAGAGCCTGACATCAAGAGCTTAGCCAACTGGACTGCACGGATGTGCCGCTACAAAAAATCTGACAAAGGCTGCAGAACCGCGTTGGCGTCAAAGCTTCTACTCGACCAGGCGCGATAGCGTACTCGACATCGGCACCGTAGCCTCAAAACCGCGAAAGCCTAGCTTTAGAAGGTACATTTCTTCATGCTTAGGGCGGCGAAAACGGCGGCAGATGCGACGAGCGTGACATGGGCGGCTTGGCCATAGAGGTGCTTTTGACCATGCTTTTAAACGAGCGCCAAGTCTCACCCCCGCGCGCTGCGCAAAGCCCCCCTAAAGCCCCCCCACCTCCACCAAAATCTCACTCCGCCGCCAAAACGGCAGCGTCCACGGTGGGTCGTAGCGGGCCAGTTGCGGGCTGGCTATGGGGGTCCAGCCTTTGGCCTTGATCCAGGCCAGCAGCTCGGCGGTTTTGTCTTCCACCTTGGACTGCGTGTTGATGCCGGGGTAGCGCACCACGGCGTACCACTTGGCGGGCACTTCGCGCAGGGTGACCGCCGGGTTCTTGGGCTTGGGGATGGTTTGCAGCGTGTACTGCGAGGGCATCACAAACTGCACGCGCCAGTCTTGCGCTTCGCGCATGGGCGTGTCCGCCGCGCGGGGCTCGACGGTCACCGGGGCGGTCATGGCGATCTTGGCGGAGCCGCTTTGGCCGGGGGCCTGGTTGTTACCGAAAATAAAGTCGGCAATGGCGCGAAAGCCCTGGCTGGACGCAGCGTCCATATCGCCCGCCACCGCTGTTTCGGCCACTAAAAAAGGCGCGTACTGGCGCAACTCAAATGCGCCCTCTGTGAGATGCGCGGTGAACTTCGGTTCTTCAGTGGCCATGGCAGGCGCTCCGTAGCTTGCGCAGGTCAGAGCCAGCGCCGTAACAAAAGAGAAAAGGCCTTGAGCCCGGCTGGTGATAGGCATATGCAATTTTTGATTCCTCAGCTGGTGGTGCGCTGCATGCTACTGCTTGAGCGGCGCACGGCGAAAATGCGTGTATGAAAGCCACACGACCCATGCCCTCGCGGGGCACCTGTTTGCTGCCGTGTGCGCGGAGCTGGAACTGTATGCGAGTGGGCTTGTTTTTACTGTTGTGTACCGCACTCAGTACAACGCGTGCCCATTTGATGTCCGCGGGCTACGGTGCAATCACGCTGCAGGAGCACTCTGCACTGGTGATGCTGGCTATTCCCGTAGACGCCATTCCTGCGCTGGTGCCCGACGCCGAGGGCCACCACCACGGCTTGCGTGCCCGCGACCTCCAGGCGCGCAGGGCCCAGGTTCTGGCTGAATTGCGCCAGGGCCTGGTCTTGCAGGCAGACGGCCACGACGCACAGATCACCTTCGAAGACCTCATCGTCTCATCCCAGCCCGACCCCGCCGGCCACGGCATCGGCCAGGTGGAATGGTTGATCCAAGTCCAATGGCCCGATGCCCCCACGCCGGTGCAGCACATGTACTTGGCGCTGTCCATCTTCCCGCGCGATGCCCACGCAGACTTTGCCTACACCGTGCAGATGAGCCACCCGGCGCGGGCTTACAGTGAAAGCGCCCTGATCAGCCCGGCGCAACCCAGCCATACCTTTCTAACCGAGCGGGCACGGCAAACCTGGCCGTCATTCGTGCAGGGTTGGACCGGGTTTTGGCACCAAACGGCCTTGGCACTTCTGGTGCTGGCCGTGCTCTCCACGCAGGCAACGCTGCGGCAAACGGGCATCCACGCAGCGGCTTTGCTGGCCGGGTCCTGCGCGCTAGCGTGGGCGCTGCAAAGCATTGGGTGGGGCATTTCCGGTGCCTGGAGCCAGACTGGCGCCGCCGTTGCACTGGTGGTTTTGTGCGGGGCGTGGTTCACCCAGGCGGCCCGGCTGGGGCCGATACGCGCCCTTGCATTTGGCCTCTCTTTAGCCTTGATGGGCGCTGCCTTGCCGCCGCGCGGTTTCGCCGCGCAATCCTTAAGCTGGGAGACGCTGGGGTACGCCGCTGCCGCCGCAGCCCTGCTGCTCCCGGCCGGGGTCATGCTGCGCTTGCAGTATTCTTGGCGGCGAAAAGCCGCGGCCCTTGGGTTTGCTGCAGGCTGTTTCTTATTGGTCACGCGCGCATTGGCTATGACCGCATGAGCGAACAAAAGGGCACATGAAAGAGGGCACATGATCCATTCACGAGACGCAGCAATATTGGGGCTGATGCTGGCCATCGGCGCAGGCGCGGCGGTCTTCAACCGGCATCCGGTCCAGGCCCAATCGGGCGGCGACCAGGCGGTCAACACCAGCGCCGTGGATTGCAATGTCCAAAGCAATGTTCCTAGCCCGAGCCTGCCGGGGATGAACAGCCAGGTTCGCATGGATTGCAGCGGCAGCCAGCGCAGCATGACGACCAACAGCATTCCCAACCACATCGTGGGCAACTTTCCCGGCCCCGGCAACCCCAACCGCATCAGCGCGCAAAACAACCGCTTTGCCATGCCCCTGAGTGCGCGGGTGGTGCGCGACAAAGGCATGTCGGTGCACGTACCCGGCTTTGCCCGCAACGGCGTCATGCTGGAGCCGCAAACCGAAGAGGTGTTTGGCGGCGTGGGCATGGGCCGCGAGGGCTGGCGCTATGAAGCCATACAGACGGTTTACAACCTGGGTTTGGACATGAACCTGGCCCACGTACAGCCCACCGGGAATTACCACTACCACGGGCTACCGGCGGAGTACCTCAAGCTGCTCAACCAGGGCGAGCAGATGACGCTGATGGCCTGGGCCTCCGACGGATTCCCGATTTATGCGCGCTACGGGTACAGCAATGCCATGAACGCGGCCAGTGGCATCAAGGTGGTGCGCCCCAACTTCCGCCTCAAGACGCCCGAGGAGCTGCAAGCCACCCGGGTCAACGGTCAAGCACGCCCCGGTTTTGACAGCGGCGAAAGACGCCGCAATACCGAGGTCGGCAGCCTGCCGCTGGGCGTTTTTGTTCAGGACTGGGTTTACGACAGCAGCCTCGGGGGCGACCTGGACGAGTGCAACGGCCGTTTTGGCGTGACACCGGAGTTCCCCAAGGGCATCTACCACTACTACATCACCGAAGCCTACCCCTACATGCAGCGCTGCATCAAAGGTGACGGCAAGGAAGCCCGCACCGGCCCCACCGGCGGCATGGGTGGCCGTCCGCCCCCTGGCATGGGTGGACCACAGGGTGGACCGCCAGACGGCCCGCCCGATGGCGGACGTCGGCCACCGCCGGGCGGCTGAGCCGGGATAAGCGCACTGCCATGGACATCCTCTACCTGCTCATCCCGCTCTCCGTGGTGCTGGTTTTTTGCATCCTCGCCGGGCTGTGGTGGGCGATTGACCGGGGTCAGTTTGACGAGATCGAAGGCGAAGCCACGCGCATTCTGGACGAGTCCTAGAGGGCTGAAAACCGGCCTATTCGGCCATTACTTGACTTAAGTCAACAAGACTTCACGTCAACCAACGCATACTTCAACCAGCCATTTTTTGGGGGTCTGTGCGTGAATTTTTCCAACCAGAATGCGCCTGTCTACAACGACACGGTAGTCCGACAATTTGCTTTCATGACCGTGGTGTGGGGGGTGGTCGGCATGCTGGTCGGCCTCGTCATCGCTGCCGAGCTGACCTGGCCCGAGATCAGTATGGGCATCCCCTGGCTCAGCTACGGGCGGCTGCGGCCCCTGCATACCAACGCCGTCATTTTTGCGTTCGGCGGTTGCGGACTGTTCACCTCGGCCTATTACGTCGCCCAGCGCACCTGCCAGGTGCGGCTGTTCAGCGATAAGTTGGCGGCCTTCACCTTCTGGGGCTGGCAGGCGGTCATCCTGGCCGCTGCGATCTCGCTCCCTTTGGGCTATACCCAAGGCAAGGAATACGCGGAGCTGGAGTGGCCGATTGACATCCTGATCACCCTGGTCTGGGTCAGTTTTGCCGTGGTGTTTTTCGGCACGCTGGGGACGCGCAAGGTGCGCCATATTTACGTGGCCAACTGGTTTTTCGGTGCCTTCATCATCGCGGTCGCACTGTTGCACCTGGTCAATAGCGCGGCGATGCCGGCGGGGTTGATGAAGTCCTACTCGGCCTATGCGGGCGTGCAGGATGCCATGGTGCAGTGGTGGTATGGGCATAACGCTGTGGGCTTTTTCCTGACCGCCGGTTTTCTGGGAATGATGTATTACTTCATCCCCAAGCAGGCCGGACGACCGGTCTACAGCTACCGCCTGTCCATCGTCCATTTCTGGGCGCTGATCTTCACCTATATGTGGGCCGGCCCCCACCATTTGCACTACACCGCGCTGCCCGACTGGACCCAGTCGCTGGGCATGGTGTTCTCGCTGATTCTGCTCGCACCGAGCTGGGGCGGAATGATCAACGGCGTGATGACGCTCTCCGGCGCCTGGCACAAGCTGCGCGACGACCCCATCCTGCGTTTTCTGATCGTGTCGCTCTCGTTTTACGGCATGAGTACCTTTGAAGGTCCGATGATGGCGATCAAAACCGTTAATGCGCTCAGCCATTACACCGATTGGACCGTAGGCCACGTGCACTCCGGCGCGCTGGGCTGGGTGGGGCTGGTGACCATGGGTTCGATGTACCACCTGATTCCCAAGCTCTGGGGCAAGACCCAGATGCATAGCGTCAAAGCGATTGAGCTGCATTTCTGGATTGCCACGGTGGGCATCGTGATCTATATCGCAGCCATGTGGATTGCCGGCGTGATGCAGGGCCTGATGTGGCGCGGTATGAATGCCGACGGCACGCTGACCTACACCTTTGTCGAGTCCGTCAAAGCCACCTACCCCTTTTATGTCCTGCGTTTTATCGGCGGTCTGCTGTACCTGATTGGCATGCTGATCATGTTGTGGAACACCGTGCGCACCATAGGCGGTGGGCATTCGGTGCGCGTCACCATCCCCGGACATTTTCAAGGAGCTGCAGCATGAGCGCCCCCCACACCCCGGCTGACCATGCAGCGAAAGGCTTTAGCCACGAACGCATCGAAACCAGCAACGGTTTGATGATTGTCTTGATCCTGCTGGTGCTGCTGGCAGGCGGATTGGTGGAGATCGTGCCCCTGTATTTCCAGAAATCCACCACCGCGCCCATACCCGGCGTGCTGCCCTACACGCCGCTGCAACTGGCCGGGCGCGACATTTATGTGCGCGAGGGCTGCTACGGTTGCCATTCGCAAATGATCCGCCCCTTCCGCGCCGAGACCTTGCGCTATGGCCACTACTCCGTGGCGGGCGAGTCGGTCTATGACCACCCCTTCCAATGGGGCAGCAAGCGCACCGGTCCGGATTTGGCCCGCGTGGGCGGCCGCTACAGCGACGAATGGCACCGCCAACATCTGACCAACCCGCGTGATTTGGTTCCCGAATCGAATATGCCGGCCTACCCCTGGCTGGCCGCCACGGCCGTAGACGCGCAGTCCATGCCCGCCCATATGCGTGCACTGCGCTCGGTGGGCGTGCCGTACACCGATGCGCAAATTGCCTCGGCCACCGAGGAGCTGAAAGACAAGACCGAGCTGGACGCCACGATTGCGTACCTGCAAATTTTGGGACTGGCACTCAAATGAACACCATCAACCTGATCCGCACGGTCGTCACCGTCTCCAGCTTTGTGATTTTTCTGGGCCTGATGGCCTGGGCCTGGTCGGCGCGGCGCAAGCCCGACTTTGACCAAGCGGCCCTCTTACCTTTTGCCGACGACGCATCCCCTTCGGGAGCCCACCATGTCTGATTTCACCAGCAACTTCTGGCCTGTTTTCATCACCGCAGCGACCCTGCTGGGCATTGCTGCCTGCCTGGTGTTGCTGTATGTCACCAGCAAAACCCGCGCCCATGGCACTGACACGGACGATGGCAGCACCGGTCATGTGTGGGACGGCGACCTGCGCGAAATGAACAACCCGCTGCCGCTATGGTGGGTGGGGCTTTTTGTCATCAGCGTGGTCTTCGGATTGGGCTACCTGGCGCTGTATCCAGGCTTGGGCCGCTACGCGGGCAGCCTGGGCTGGAGCGAAACCGGGCAGTACGACGCTGAGGTCAAAGGCATAGACGCCGCCACCGCGCCGGTGTATGCCGCATTTGCCGCCATGCCCTTTGATCAACTGGCGCATGACCCCAAAGCCCAGGCCATCGGCGAGCGCTTGTACATGAATAACTGCGCGCAGTGCCACGCTTCCGACGCGCGCGGCTCCAAAGGCTTCCCCAACCTCACCGACAGCGATTGGCTGCACGGCGGCACGCCCGAGAAAATCATCGAAACCATTACCTTGGGACGCATAGGGCAAATGCCGACCATGGCTGCTGCAGTGGGTACGCCGCAAGACGTCAAAGATGTAGCCAACTACGTGATGAGCCTATCCGGCAGCCCCCACGATTCGGTCAGCGCCGGATTGGGCAAAGCCAAGTTCGGCGTCTGCGCTGCCTGCCACGGTGCCGACGGAAAAGGCAACACCGCTATAGGCGCACCCAACCTGACGGACGGCATCTGGCTGCACGGCTATGGCGTCAATGCCATCACCGAGATGGTCACCAAAGGCAAGGTCAACCAGATGCCTGCCCACGCCAACCGATTGACCGAAGCCCAGATCCGGGTGCTCGCGTCCTATGTCTGGGCGTTCTCTAACCGCGCGAATACAGGCGCAGGCAATCCATAAAACCACAAGGCGTTCGTGGCGCAAGAGATTTTTCTTTACCGGGCCCAAGAGAAGATTTACCCCCGCAGCGTAGGCGGCGTTTTCGCCCGCTGGCGCTGGGGCTTTGTGTGGCTGACGCAGCTGCTGTTTTACGGCCTGCCCTGGGTGCCATGGGGTGACCGGCAAGCGGTCCTGTTCGACATCGCAGAGCGGCGCTTCTACATCTTCAAGCTGGTTCTGTACCCGCAGGACTTCATCTACCTCACCGCGCTGCTGGTGATTTCCGCGCTGTCGCTGTTTTTATTCACCGCCGTGGCCGGTCGTTTGTGGTGCGGCTATACCTGCCCGCAAACCGTGTACACCGAAATGTTCATGTGGCTGGAGCGGCGCATGGAGGGTGACCGAATGGCGCGCATACGCCGCGATGCGGCGGGCTGGACCTGGGGCAAATTGGCGCGCAAAGGCGGCAAGCATGCGGCATGGTTGCTGCTGGCGTTTTGGACAGGCTTCAGCTTTGTGGGCTACTTCACACCCATCCACCTGCTGGCGCATGAGTTGGTGGGATTCGGCCTGGGCTCTTACGAGTCCTTCTGGGTGGTGTTCTACGGTTTTGCCACCTATGGCAATGCGGGCTTTATGCGCGAGCAGGTGTGCAAATACATGTGCCCGTATGCACGCTTCCAAAGCGCCATGTTCGACCGTGATACTTTGATCGTCAGCTACGACCGGTCTCGTGGCGAGCCGCGCGGCGCACCCACGCACAAAGCGGGCGTGGACAGCGCAGACTTGGGCGCCTGCGTCGATTGCGATTTGTGTGTGCAGGTGTGCCCCACGGGTATCGACATCCGCAAAGGTCTGCAATATGAGTGCATAGGCTGCGGTGCCTGCGCCGATGTGTGTGACACCGTGATGGACAAGCTGCAGCGCCCGCGCGGACTGGTGCGCTATTCAACCGAAAACGCCATGGAAGGCGGCTGGACGTCGGCGCAGATGCTGCGCCGCGTGTTCCGCCCCCGCGTGCTGATTTACACCGCACTGCTATGGAGTCTTATCGGGATACTCGGTCTGAGCTTGTGGCTGCGCACACCTTTGCATGTTGATGTGGAACGCGACCGCAGCACCCTGGCCCGCATCGTCGAGGGTGGCCGTATTGAAAACGTCTACCGGCTGCAGGTCATGAACGCATCGGAGGCGGTCGACCATGTGCACATCAGTGTCAGCGGCATCCCTGGCCTGACGCTGGCTTCGGGCAGCGACTTTGAAATCGACAAGGCCCAGTCACGCTGGATTCCGGTGCGGGTGCAACTTCCCTACGATGGGGCCGCGCCCGGATCACATCCCATCAGCTTTCACATCGCAGAGCCCGACAGCGCAGCGCAGGTCACCGAAAAAGCCGTGTTTCTGGTTCCCCGCTGAATAGTTTTGGAGTTCACCATGCGCCCTGCCCCCACCACCCCGTCCACCGCGCCAAACGAGTCGAACACGCCCGGTTGGTGGACTTTTGGCCACGTGTGGCTGGTGCTGGCAGGCCCCGTGCTGGTGGTGCTCGCCAGCTTCATCACGATGTACATCGCCTACACCCGCGTCGATCCGGTGGTTGACGAGAACTACTACCAAAAAGGGCTGGCACTCTCCCCCGCCGTTCAGAGCCGCGACCACAGCGACCCCGCGCATGCCCCGGCCTCGCTCGCGACCCCGGCGGTCAAACCCTGATCATCCCGTCCACCACCTCAATGGTCTTGTCGCAGCGCGCGGCCAAGCCAGGGTTGTGCGTCACAAACAGCACGGTAGTGCCCTGCTCCCGGTTCACCCGGCGCAATAGTTCAAACACCAGGTCTGCGCTCACGGTATCCAAATTGCCGGTGGGTTCATCGGCCAGCAAAACTGCCGGATTCATGGCCAAGGCACGGGCAATCGACACGCGTTGCTGCTGACCGCCACTCAAATTGCCCGCCAGATTGTTTTCCCAGGCACTGAGACCCACACTATCGATCAAGGCACGTGCGCGCTGCGCGATCTGCGGACTGCAAAATCCGGCTGCGCCCATGAGCGGAATCATCACGTTCTCCAGGGCCGTGAATGCGGTCATCAGGTGGTGGTACTGGAATACAAAGCCAATGGTGTGGCCGCGCAGGCGGGTCAGCTCCGCGTCCGGCAGGGCCGTGGTTTCCTGCCCGCTGATGCGCAAACTACCGGCGCTCGGCCGGTCCAGCAAGCCAACGATATTGAGCAAAGTGCTTTTGCCAGAACCCGAGGGGCCCATCACCGCACAAAAGTCCCCGCGCTGCAAGCGCAGATCAATACCATGCAGCACCTCGGTTTCAGCCGGGCTGCCCTGGTTAAAAGCTTTGCGGATACCGCGCAAAACCACCACATCCTCCTTATCCACGGATAGCCACCACCGGATCCAGACGCGCAGCCCGCAGTGCCGGTGCCAGCGCCGCCAACAAACCGGTCAGGCTGCCCAGCACCAGGGCCAAAACGAGCAAACGGGTATCCAATTCCAGGGGAAACAGCGGTGTGCCGTCGGCATTGCGTGCCAGGCTTCGCCACAGCACCAGCGACGCCGCCCCCAGCCCGCAACCAGCCACAGAGCCACCCAAACCCAACAAACCGCCTTGCAGCAAGAAGATGCGCAAAACCTGTGCCCGCGCAATACCCATCGCACGCAGGATGCCGATCTCGCGCGACTTTTGCACCACAGACACCACCAGCACGCTGGCCACGCCAAAGGCCACGGACAAGCCGACCAGGAAGCGGATGGCCGTATTGGCTGTGGTCTGGGCGCTAACCGCCGCAAAAAACTGCGCGCTGTTTTTGATCCAGCTGTCCGCCTGCACGCCAGTGGCCGCAGCGATGCGCTGGGCAATCGTCTCGGCTGCATAAATATCCTGCACCGTCACCTCGATCGAGGTCACACCGCCGGGCAGGTCCAGCAGGTTTTGCGCAGTTCGCAAGGTGGTGAAGGTGTTGCGCTGGTTCACGCCTTTGCTGCCCAAATCAAAAATGCCGATGACGGTCAGCGTGCTACTGCCCCCATCTGCGGTGCTGACGTGCAATTTTTCACCCAGACCGACGCCGATATCGGTACTCAAGTCGCTGCCGATCAAAATGTCCCCGCTCCCCAGATGCAGACTTCCGTGCAGCAGCTTGTCGCTGAAATCGACGATACGGAAATAGGTGTCGGGCTCAATGCCGGAGACCGTGAGCGCCCGGCTGGCGCTGCCGCGCAGCAGCAGCATCGAGCCACTGGCCACCGGAGACACGGTCTTGACCCCAGGCAGAACTCGCACCTGGGCCGCAATGCTTTGCCACTGGTCTATGGAGCGTTTTTGCTGCGACGGTGACTGCACGCTGGCCGCCTCCAGCACGCCACTGGCGCCGGGGCTACGCAGCTGCCGGGTAATTTGCTGGGGCTGCACCAGCTGGATATGGGACTGGGCGCTGAGCACGCGGCGGATGAAGTTGGCCTGCAGGCCCGACAACAAAGCCGACATGAACACAATCACTGCAACGCCTATGGCCACGCCGGTGACGATGAAAAGGGTTTGCGTGCGGCCTTCTTTGAGAAAGCGGATGGCCACAATCCATTCAAACGGCAGATAACTGGGGAACATGCGCCCCTTTCAAATCCCGGGCGGCTTGCTGCGTACCCGCTGGCCGTCGCCCGCCGCCGCCGATG
The DNA here is from genome assembly GCA_947446885.1 of Comamonadaceae bacterium. Classification (GTDB taxonomy): domain Bacteria; phylum Pseudomonadota; class Gammaproteobacteria; order Burkholderiales; family Burkholderiaceae_C; genus Allorhodoferax. Next base: position 26,041 of record CANFHZ010000012.1, on the reverse strand, counting down.
CCAGCAGTACAGCGTCGCCCTCTGCCAGGCCAGACACGACCTCCACCATGCCGCCACTGCGCGAGCCCAGTGTGAGCGCCACGCGATGGGCCCGGCCCTGGCTTAGCACCAAGGCCCAGGGTGCCGCACTGTCGGGGGCACGTACCGCCGTGAGCGCCAACACCAGTGCCCGCGGCCTGCGCGCAACCTCCACATCCACCGAAACAGTCATATCCTGCTGTAAATACGGCGGGGGCTGATCCACCCGCAGTTTGACCTGCACCGCGCCCGTCTGGGGGTTCACGCCGGGGTTGATATAGGCCACGGTGGCCTCGAAGTTCTGCTGCGAATAAGCGTCGGCCGAGGCCAGGGCTTTTTGTCCCACGTGGATGAGACGCAGGTTTTTCTCATCCACCTCGAGTACCAGTTGCATAGAACCGGCAGGCGACAAGGTCATCAGCAGCTTGCCTGGCTGAACCACATCACCTGCTTCGACATGGCGGCTGATCAACAGCCCGTCACGCGGGGCGCGGATCCGGGCAAAGCCGGCCCGTGCGTGGGCGGCGTCGGCAGCGGCCTGGGCCTCGACCACGGCACCCGATGCCAGCACGTCCTCGCTCCCGGCGGCAGCGACACTGTCACGCTGCAAGCGCGCCGATGCAAACTGGGCCTCGCCCAGCTCTACCGCACGGGCTGCATCTTCCAGAGCGACCTGCCCGATAAAGCCTTTTTGAACCAGCGTCTGGCTGCGGCGCAAGGCGGCGCGCGCACTGTCCAACTGCGCACCCGCCTGGCGCAGCGTCTGCTCTGCCAGGGGGGCTTGCACCGTACGCACTTGCCGTAGCCGCGCACGTGCCTGCACAACCGCGAGATCCGCCTGGCGTGCCACAGCGAGCAAGTCGCCCGCTGCCAATTCCACCAGTACCTCGCCCGCATGCACCGCCGTACCCTCGGCGACAGGCACCCCGGCTACCGTGGCGGTGATTTGGCTGGAAATACCAACCCGAAAAGGGCTTTCGACGCGCCCGCTGCCAACCACGGTTTGCACCAGATCGCGCCGCGCCACCCGCTCCACATCCATTTGAGGGCCACGCCACCATGCCTGCCCCAGATACACGGCAAGTCCGGTGAGCACCAGACCTGCAAGCACGGGGTAAGCCCAGCGCGGGGCCGAGGGCAAACTCACCCGGTACGCGTGGCGGCGCGCGCCATCACGGCTCGACCACCAATTTACATGGCGCTTTGACTTTGAGCAGCGCAGCGCGTTCGCCGCACAGCTTCATGGCCAGACGCTCGCCCTGGGCCGACAAGCGCACATACATCGCACAACTCCAGGCCATTTTGCTGCCGTCAATCTGGCTGTCAAAGGCCGTGGCGCAATGGCCGTAGTTACCCAGTTCCGGTCGGTCACGGGCATAAAAGGTTTGCAAAGCCTCGGGCAGTTGGCGCACCGAAATCTTCGGGAAATCCTCGGCGTGACCGAGTGTGGTGATAGACAGGGCAAGAACCACAATGCGTACAGAAAGAAGAAGCTTGGTGTGCATAGTTGAAACTCCAACGAAGGGCAGCGCGTGATCGGGCGCTCAGGTGGCAAGCTTCGCACAAGCGGCCACGGGGCTGCTTGACCCAGGTCAAACAGCCGCCGCGCGCCGCGACAGACAATGCCTCCACTCCCCTAGCGCAGGCCGCACCGCGCCAGCGATTACGCGCAAAAAGCCCCTCCCAAACAGTCCCACCGCCCATGAGCATCCGCCACCTTGAGTCCCTCTTCCAGCCCGCCTCCATCGCACTGATCGGCGCGTCCGACCAGCCCGACAGCCTGGGCACGGTGATCCGGCGCAACCTGCAAGGCGCGGGATTCAAGGGTCCGATCTGGCTGGTCAACCCCAGCCATCCGCGCATTGGCGGGCAACTGGTCTGGCCCGATGTAGCCGCGTTGCCGGGTGTGCCCGATCTGGCGGTCATCTGCACACCGGCTGCGACCGTACCCGGCCTGATCGCCGAACTGGGTGCCAAAGGCACACGCTGCGCCATCGTGATCAGCGCCGGCCTGCATGCCCCCGCGCCGGATGGCCTGCGCACCCTGCAACAGGCCATGCTGGACGCCGCCCGCCCCTACCTGCTTCGGATCTTGGGGCCCAACTGCATCGGGTTGATCATTCCGGGCATAGGCCTGAACGCCAGCTTTGCGCCCGCCAATGCGCTGCCGGGCAAGCTGGCTTTCGTGACCCAGTCGGGCGCGCTGGCCACGGCCATGCTCGACTGGGCCAACAGCCGCAATATCGGTTTTTCGCACTTTGTCTCGCTGGGCGACAGCGCCGATGTGGACTTCGGGGATGTGCTGGACTACCTGGCCTGCGACGCCTCGACCCGGGCGATTCTGATGTACGCCGAGTCGATCAGTTCAGCGCGCAAATTCATGTCGGCGGCGCGCCAAGCGGCGCGCAACAAACCGGTCATCGTGGTCAAAGCCGGTCGGGCCTCCTCGGGCGCACGTGCAGCGGCCTCGCATACCGGCGCGCTGGCTGGCTCCGATGTGGTACTGGACGCTGCCTTCCGCCGCGCCGGCATGCTGCGCGTGGACACACTGGAGGCGCTGTTTGACGCGGCCGAAACCCTGGCCCACGCGCGCCCCTTCCGCGGCGAGCGGCTGGCCATCCTGACCAATGGCGGCGGGGCCGGCGTGCTGGCGGCCGACGCGCTGCAACTGGCAGGCGGAAATCTGGCCACCTTCGCGCCGCAAACGCTGGAGGCCTTGAATGCCTGCCTGCCCGCCAACTGGCCGCACGCCAACCCGGTGGACATCATCGGCGACGCGCCCGTGGCGCGCTACCGGCAGGCCTTGGACATCCTGCTGGCCGCCAAAGAGGTGGATGCCGTGCTCTTCATGCACGCGCCCACGGCAGTGGTGCCGGCCGACGCGATTGCACAAGCCTGTTTGCCGCTGATGACGGAATCCGCCAAACCGGTACTGACCTGCTGGCTGGGCGGCGGCGCGGTGGCCCACGCACGCCTGAGCAGCGCGCAGGCCAATGTCCCCAGCTACGACACGCCCGAGCAGGCGGTGGCAGCGTGGATGCAGATGGTCGACTTCGCCCACAACCAATCCGCTTTGCAGCAACTGCCCATCGCCAGCGCCGAGGAGTCCAGCGCCCACACCGCCCAGGCCCGCAGCCTGCTGCAGCGGGCACTGGCCGAAGGACAGACATGGCTTGACGCGCGCGCCACCGAGGCGCTTTTGCAGGCCTATGGCATCCCTACGGTCACCACGCGCCAGGGCGCCTCGGTCGCGGGTGCACTGGCAGCGGCTGCCGAGATCGGCTACCCGGTGGCGCTCAAGGTCATTTCCAAACAAATCGTGCACAAGTCCGACGTGGGCGGCGTCGCCCTGAACCTGCGCAACGCCGATGAACTGCGCGCCGCAGAGCAGGCCATGCGCGCCCAGATTGCACGCCTGCTTCCGCAGGCGCAGATCAGCGGCTATGCGGTGCAGCGCATGGCGCAGCGGCCGGGTGCGCTGGAGCTGATTGCCGGCATCGCCAGCGACCCGGTCTTCGGCCCGGTGCTGCTGCTGGGGCGCGGTGGAACGCAGGTCGAACTGAGCACGCAACACACCGTGGCGCTACCACCGCTGAACGACAACCTGGCGCGTGACATGGTGTTGCGCAGCCAACTTGGCCCCTTGTTGGCAGGCTACCGGGGGCAGGTTGCGGCAGATGTGACCGCGCTGATAGACACCCTGCTCAAAGTCTCGCGCATGGCCAGTGAGCTACCTGAATTGGAAGAGATGGACCTCAACCCCCTGCTGGTGGACGCGCATGGCGTCCTGTGCCTGGACGCGCGCGTGAAGCTGCGCACACCGGCCCCCGGTGAGGCCAGTCGGCTGGCGATTTGCCCCTACCCTGCCGAATTGGAAGAAAGCGTGGCGCTGGGCGACACATCGTTTCTGGTGCGCCCGATCCGTCCGCAAGACGGTCAGCGCTTGCTGGACTTTTATGCCCGCGCCGACCCGGCCGACATGCGCTTGCGCTTCTTCTTTACCCGCCGCGCCGTGCCGCACTCCGAAGTGGCGCGTTACAGCCAAATTGACTACGACCGCGAGATGACCTTTGTCGCGCTGGCCACGGACGCACAAGGCCAAACCACTATCGTCGCCGAGGCCAGCGCCTTGTCCGACCCCGACCATCTGCGCGCGCAGTTCGCCATCCAGGTCGCCTCCGACTGGCAAGGAAAGGAGTTAGGGCACTTGATGCTAAGCAAATTGATTGCCTACCTGCGCAGCCGAGGCACCCGCGAGCTGACAGGCCTGTGCCTGAACGAGAACACCGGCATGGCGGCCCTGGCGCGCAGCCTGGGCTTTGTGGTGTCGCCACGGTCGATTGCATCCGAGACGGTGGCTATGACGCTGGCGCTGTGATGAAAGTGGTTCCCGTCGGGATGGCGCCGCCGTAGCGCTGCATGGCAGCTCAAGCCGGTCGCGGACGCTGCGGCACTGGCTCGCCGAGGTCTTCGCCGCTGGCTACGGCGCGTAGAGCGGCCATGTCCAGTATGTGGATTTCGCGGCCGGCAACCGACAAAATACCCCGCCCGGCCAGCTTGGTCAGGGTGCGGCTGACGGTCTCGATCTTGAGGCCCAGGTAGTTACCCAGATCCTGCCGGGTCATGCGCAGGACGAGCTCGGTGGCGGAGAAACCGCGCGCCTGCAAACGCTGGCCCCAATTCACCAGAAAGGCCGCGAGACGCTCTTCGGCTTGGGCGTTACCCAGCAGCAGCATGACCGAGTTTTCACGCACGATCTCACGGCTCATGATGCGGTGCACATGGTGCTGAACTGCGGGGATTTCGCGCGACATGTGTTCCACGCTGTCAAAAGGGATTACGCAGACCTCGGCATCTTCCAGCGCCACAGAGTCGCAGCGATGCTTGTCTTCGACGATGCCGTCCAAGCCGATGATCTCGCCCGACATCTGAAAACCGGTGACTTGCTCACGTCCGTCTTCGTGCAGGATGATGGTTTTGAACACACCCGAGCGGATGGCAAAAAGGTTCTCAAACGGGCTTCCATTGCGAAAAAGAGTTTGGCCTTTGGCAATCTTGCGCCGCCCCTCGACTAGGTTATCCACCTGCAAGCTTTCTGCCGCATCCAGGCCGATGGGCATACATAACTCACGTAAATTGCAATTGGAGCAGGCAACTTTCAGAACATCGGCTTTCATGGGTGCATTGAAACACAAATGCATTGCGGCAGGTCAAATGTTTCTCTTATTGCGAAAATTCTCCATGTGTAGCCCACCCGGCGCTAGCCCGCATCGGCACCGCATGAACCACCCGTCTGCAGGGTCGTTAGCCCTTGTGTGCGCCACGTCTGTGTACCATCCCGTCAGAAACGACTTCGTCCTACGGAAAGGCCAGGAGACCCCATGAGCGACATCGACAGCACCACCCTGCCTGCGCCTCACGCGCCTTCCACCGAGCCACCGGCCCGCGCCAACCGCCGCAGCGGCGGACGCGAGCGGCGCGACCCCAAAGCCCGGGTCTACGGCCCGGCTTACATCACCCGCGCCATCCCGACCTATGACGTGATGGGCGAAGAGAATCTGCAAAAAATCGAGGCTACCGCCGAGCGCATCCTGTGCGAAATCGGCATCGACGTGCGCGACGACGATGCGGCGCTGGACCTGTTCCGCAAATCCGGAGCCCGCGTGGACGGCATGCGGGTGCGGCTGCAGCCGGGCCAAGTGCACGAGATTCTGAAAACCGCTCCCAGCAGCTTTGTGCAGCACGCACGCAACCCCGCCCACAACGTATTGATAGGCGGCACATCGGTGGTGTTCTCGCCGGCCTATGGCTCGCCCTTTGTGATGGACCTGGACAAAGGGCGGCGCTACGGAACCTTGGAGGATTTTCAGAACTTCATCAAGCTGGCCTACAACAGCCCGTGGCTGCACCACAGCGGCGGCACGGTGTGCGAGCCTACCGATGTGCCGGTGAACAAGCGGCATCTGGATATGGTGTATTCCCACATGCGCTATTCCGACAAAGCCTATATGGGCTCGATCACCTCCGAGCAGCGCGCTGAAGATTCGATCGCCATGAGCCGCATCCTGTTTGGCGAACAATTTGTCGACGAGCACTGCGTCATTCTGGGCAACGTCAACGTGAACTCGCCGCTGCTGTGGGACGGCACCATGACCAAATCGGCCCGGGCCTACGCCCGTGCCAACCAGGCGGCGATAATCGTGCCCTTTATTCTGGGCGGCGCCATGGGCCCGGTGACCAACGCCGGGGCGATTGCGCAGGCGCATGCCGAAACCTTGTTCGGCTGCGCGATCACGCAGCTGGAGAGACCGGGTGCGCCGGTGATTTACGGCAACTTCCTCTCCAGCATGTCGCTACGCTCGGGCTCACCCACCTTCGGGACGCCCGAGCCCGCTATCGGGTCCATGGTGGTCGGGCAACTCGCACGACGGGCCAAGCTGCCGCTGCGCTGCGCTGGCTCTTTCACCACCAGCAAGCTACCCGATGCGCAGGCCATGGAGGAGAGCGTGATGTCCATGCTTTCGGCCGTGCATTGCGGGGCCAATTTCATCCTGCACTCTGCCGGTTTCCTGGACGGGCTGCTGTCCATGAGTTACGAAAAGTTCATGCTCGACGCCGACTTTTGCGGCGCGCTGCACAGCTACCTGGCCGGTGTGGTGGTGGACGACAACACGCTGGCGATGGATGCCTTTCGCGAGGTCACGCCCGGCGGCCATTACCTGGGCAGCGCCCACACCATGGCCAACTACACGACCGCGTTTTTTGATTCCAGCATCTCGGACAACACGCCGTTTGAGAGCTGGAACGAATCCGGCAAGACCGATGCGGCCACCCGCGCCAACGCGCGCTGGAAACAGTCGCTGGCCGAGTACGAGGCCCCCGCCATCGACGCAGGCGTGAACGAGGCACTGTGCGACTTTGTAGCCCGCACCAAAGCCGCGATGCCGGACCAGTGGTACTGACAGCAATCTCGGAAAGACGATCATGGGCACCACTTCCACAGACCCTTTGCTGCAGCCCTTTCAGCTCAAGCACCTGCGCCTGAAAAACCGGCTGATGATCACGGCGCACGAGCCGGCTTACCCCGAGGACGGCATGCCAAAAGCCAAGTACCGCGCCTACCATGTGGAGCGCGCCAAGGCCGGCATTGCGCTGACCATGACCGCCGGATCCGCGGCGGTATCGCGCGACAGCCCGCCGGTGTTCAACAACATCCTGGCCTACAAAGACGAGGTCGTGCCCTGGATGCGCGAGCTCACCGACGCCTGCCACGCGCACGGCACCGCCGTGATGATCCAGCTCACCCATCTGGGACGGCGCACCAGCTGGTCCAAGGCCGATTGGCTGCCGGTGGTGTCACCCTCGCACGAACGCGAAGCCTCGCACCGGGCCTTCCCCAAAAAGATGGAAGACTGGGACATCGACCGCATCATCCGCGACTACGCCGACGCCGCCGAGCGCATGCACGCCGCCGGGGTCGATGGATTGGAGCTGGAAGCCTATGGACATTTGATAGACCAGTTCTGGTCGCCGTCGACCAACACGTTGGACGCACCCTTTGGCGGAGCGCTGGAAAACCGGGTGCGCTTTGCCATGGAGGTGGTGCGTGCGATCCGCAAGCGGGTTGGAGCGGAATTCATTCTGGGCGTGCGCGGCGTGGCCGACGAAGTGCGCCCCGGTGGCATTACCGCCCTGGAGGGCATCGGCATTGCCCGCCACTTGGCGGATTCGGGCATGGTGGATTTTCTGAACATCATCCGTGGCCATATCGACACCGACGCCGGCCTGACGGACGTGATTCCGGTGCAAGGCATGCGCAGCGCTCCGCACCTGGACTTTGCCGCCAGCCTGCGCGAGCACGTGAACGTGCCCATCTTCCACGCCGCAAAAATCCAGGACGTCAACACCGCCCGCCACGCGATTGCCAGCGGCAAGCTCGACATGGTGGGCATGACCCGCGCCCACATGGCGGACCCGCACATCATGCGCAAGATTGTGGAAGGCCGCGAAGACACCATCCGCCCCTGCGTGGGTGGCAACTTCTGCCTGGACCGCATCTATGCCGGTGGCGAGGCCTATTGCATCCACAACCCGTCCACCGGGCGCGAACTCACCCTGCCCCACACGATTGCGCCCGCCTCCGCTCAGCGCCGGGTGCTGGTCGTCGGCGCAGGCCCGGCAGGGCTGGAGGCCGCGCGTGTGGCGTCTGAGCGCGGGCATGTGGTCACCGTACTGGAAGCAGCACCCAAACCCGGCGGGCAAATCCGCCTGACCGCCGTGAGCCCACGTAGGCGCGAGATGATGGGCATCATCGACTGGCGCATGGCACGCTGCGAAGAACGCGGCGTGGTGTTCCGCTTCAACACCCTGGCCGATGAAGCCTCGGTGATGGCTGAAAACCCGGATGTGGTCATCATCGCCACCGGCGGCCTGCCGCACACCGAGGTGCTGCAGACCGGCAACGAACTGGTGGCCTCCACCTGGGACATTCTGGGCGGCGAGGTCAAGCCCGGCAAAAACGTGCTGTTGTTTGACGACGCGGGCGACCACGCTGCGCTGCAGGCCGCCGAAATCATTGCCCAAAGCGGCGCGGCGCTGGAGATCATGACGCCGGACCGCAGCTTCGCGCCCGAGGTCATGGCCATGAATCTGGTGCCTTACATGCGCAGCCTGCAAAAGCTGGATGTGACCTTCACCGTGACCTTCCGGCTGCTATCGGTGGAGCGCTCAGAAATGGGGCTGAAGGCGATTGTGGGCAGCGACTACGGCGGCGTGCGCAAAGAGCGGCTGGTGGACCAGGTCATCGTCAACCACGGCACGCTGCCGCTGGAAGACCTGTACTTTGCGCTAAAGCCCCATTCGAGCAACCTGGGCGAAACCGACTACACCGCGCTCACCGCGCTGGCCCCGCAAGCATTGCGCAGCAATCCGGCAGGGCGATTCCAACTTTTCCGCATCGGCGATGCGGTGTCGGCACGCAACACGCACGCCGCCGTACTCGATGGCTTGCGGCTGGCGCGTGAGCTGTGAGCAGCAGTAATGACCAATGCGCCTCGCCGGGCGTGTCGGCGCGCATGCCAGCGCTGCAGGCTGTTCTGGACGCGCTACGCGAGGCCATAGAGGCCCGCGCACCAGGCCCGGCCATCGAAAAGTCCACAGTGCGCATCTTCCGCGCCCTGGCAGAGCGTGCAGCGTGCGACACCGCGCCGGGGCAGCGGCTACCGGCCTGCCAGTATTGGAACGAGGCGCTGAACCATGCGCGTGCCGCACCGTGCGGACTCCGGGTTCTTGCCGATGCACTGCACGCCCTGGAACCCGCTCTGCGCTGGGTCACCCGACCGAGTGAAAACCACGCCAGTGCCAACTTCGACCAGGGTCACGCCAACGCGGTACTGCTTGGCCCCAACGGCCTGGAACGGCGCGACGATGTATGGATTGGCCTGAGCCTGATGGCACCACTGGTGCGATACCCGGACCACAGCCATCCTCCCGAAGAGAGCTACCTCTTGCTTTCGCCAGGCCAGTTCCGCCAAGGCGACGCACCCTGGTTCGAACCGGGAACCGGGGGCATGCTGTTCAACCCCCCTGCCATCCGCCACGCCATGCGCTCAGGGCCAAAGCCTTTACTGGCGATTTGGTGCCTGCCCCTGCGATGTGCTGCTTAGCGCATACGGACTGCGCGTATTGAAGGCGTGACGCGCTATAAAAATGCAAACCCACAAAAACAAAAGCCACCGCAGCGTTGCGGTGGCTTTTGCAGTGAAAAACTCTGGTGGGACGTGCGGGGGTCGAACCCACGACAAACGGATTAAAAGTCCGCTGCTCTACCAACTGAGCTAACGTCCCCTGCAAACACCTTGCGGTGCTTGCGAACCAGCCTCAGATTATAGCGGGGACATTTTTGCTTATTTGCCCACGCCGGATAAATTGTTGATCATCCATCCCGCTGCGAGCATTCCGCAGGTAGCCGTCACCGTAACCACTGAGCCGTAACCACGGCAGTTCAAACCCGAATCAACACGGACTGCACTCTCTTTGGCGTCTTCAGAGAGAGTCGGGAGCGCCATGGGTTCAGCGCTGTAGACACAGGACAAACCGATGCGTTTTCCCTCCTTCGCAGCACCATGATGGCGGCGCAACTGATAACGCAACGCAGCCATCAAGGGGTCGTGCACGCAGGCACTCAGATCAGCGATATCCAGCGCTTCAGGCCGGCGTTTGCCGCCGGCAGCACCCACTGTGATGAAAAGGATATGGCGTTGCGCCAGGGCCCAGGCCGCCATGGCAACCTTGGCGCGCATCTGGTCACACGCATCGATCACGCCGTCCACGTCAGGAGGAAGAATGGCAGGCCAATTACCGGGCTCCACAAATGCGTCGATGCTGTTAACCTGGCAAGCAGGGTTGATGGACTTAATGCGCTGTTCCATGGCGGCGACTTTGGCCATGCCCACGGTGTCGCTGGTCGCATGAATCTGACGGTTCACATTGGATTCGGCCACGTGGTCTAAATCAATCAGGGTGATACGACCAAGGCCCGTGCGGGCAAGGGCTTCGGCGGCCCAGGAGCCCACGCCGCCAATCCCCACGACCGCCACGTGGGCTGCACGCAGCCGCTGCGCGCCAGGAGCGGAATACAAACGATCTATGCCACCAAAACGGCGGTTCAGGTCAGGCGGTGAATCGTCCACGTCGGGCGCAGCAAGCCAGTGGACAAGAAGGCACTGGCTACAGTTTGCTCAAACGGTCCCGGGCCACGCTGGCAGCTTCGGATTTCTCGTACTGCTCCACCAGTTCCTCCAAGGTCTTGCGGGCCGATTGGAGGTCTTTGAGCTCGCTATAGCAGTTGGCAATAGCAAGCATGGCTTCAGGCGTCTTGGGGTAGTTCGGCTCGGCTATTTGCAATGGACGCAAAGTGACCAACGCGGACCGGTAATCGCCTTCCAGAAACTCGGCATTCCCTTTCCAAAACCGCGCGGCCGCGGCGTATCCGCTGCGGGGATAACGCAGCAAAAACTCGGCAAACTGTTTGCGGGAACCCTGGTAGTTAGCGCGGTTGAATACAGACTTCGCGTTGTCAAATTCAGTCTTCTCAGCGCTCTGCGCGTAAAAAGTAGCGCCTTCCTCTTTGACAAGAACCGGAAGAGCGGTACGAAGTTCGTCCAGCATGCGTTGCAAATCTTTGGACTTGCGCTGCTCATCCAGAAGTGCGCGCTGTTGCTCATCCTGCCGACCCGACAGTGTGCGCAACTCCTCAGCTTGGTTGCGCTGGCGGCCGCTTTGCGCTTGAGACTCTTCCATTTTTCCGCGCAATTCACGCACCTCTTTGCGCGCCTCTTCCAGCTGGGTCAGCAAATCTTGCTGCGCATTTTTCAAAATTTCCAGCTCGTCGACGCCGCGCTGCACGGACTCCGAAACGGGCTTCAGTCCATCGTCAATTTTTGCGTCGACCTTACGGAACATCAAATCCAAATTAGCTTGAACTGCATTCACATCACGGCGCAGAATTTCAGCCTCGCGGCGGATGGCCTCTGCTTCGGTGCGAAACGCCTGGGCGTCACCGCGCACCTTGTTGAATTCGAGGATTAACGCATCAATTCGCTGAGCAGCCCGATTTATCGCGACCCGGGCATCGTTATCGACACCCGGGATGCCAAGACCCTGCGCCGGGGCGGTACCGATCAGGCCCATTGACAGCATGATCGTCAGGGCCACGCCCCCGAAGGACCGGGCGCGCGGGCTATTAGCGAATCGCATCTGCATAGTGGCTTGTCAATCAGCGGTAGTTGATCTCTACGCGGCGGTTTTCCTGCATCGCAGCTTCGCTGTTTCCAGGAACCGCTGGTTTTTCTTTTCCAAAACTCACCGCCTCCATTTGGTTGTCAGAGACACCCAACAAAGATAGGGCTTTACGCACCGCGTCGGCACGCTTCTGACCAAGCCCCAGGTTGTATTCACGTCCACCACGCTCGTCGGTGTGCCCTTCCAAGGCGACGCGCAACTTGGCATCTGCACGCAGGCGACGGGCATGGGCCTCGATCAGCGGTCGGGCTTCCGTACGGATCACAAAACTGTCGAAGTCGAAATACACGATGCGCTCTTTCAAAACCAAGGCCGCATCAGCCGCAGCAGCAGAGGCCAGTCGAGAAGCCGCTGAACCGGCAGCTGCAGACCCGCCAGCGGCGGATCCACTCGTACCGGACGCCCCCGCGCTACCGCTTGCATTGGAGCGCGCCAAACTACCCGCACCTACGCCACCTGCACTAGCGTCCTTGGAGGCCAAATCCAATGGGGCCACGTTGTTACTACGCGCGGCATTGGCAGCGTCTTTCAGCAGGCTGTTACCCAAAATAGGAGTCTGGCTTTTTTCTGCAGCTGCAGCTGCGGCCTGCCGATCTTCCACCGATGCGTTGTCCAACTTCACCGGCGCTTTGCATGCCACCAACGCCAACGTCAAAACGACTGGCACCAAAGAAAACTTCATAAGTAACTCCTAAAAATTAAAAAATCATGCAGCGCAGCCCCGCATCCCAGGGCTTTAACGAACTGACGGCCCCCATTGCGGCTGCCGGATGTCTCCGTCCGGCCCCGCCAAGCGGGCCTTTACCTTCCCATCGACCGTGGTCATCATGAGGGCTTCTTTTCCTTGCTGCTCGGTTGCATAGAGCAGCATACGGCCATTGGGCGCAAAGCTAGGTTTCTCGTCGGCCAGTGTGTCCGAGATCGGATTGGTAGCACCAGTACTGAAATCCATTACATGGAGTTTAAACCCCCCGCTCACGCGGGAGACAAAGGCCAGCGATTTCCCATCGGGGCTCAGGGTTGGAGAAATGTTGTAGCTGCCACTAAAGGTCACCCGCTCCACGTTGGCACCATTGACATCCATTTTGTAAATTTGCGGAGTACCGCCACGGTCACTCACAAAGTAAATCGTTTTTCCGTCGCTGGAGAACGTCGGCTCGGTGTCAATAGCGGAAGAGGTGGTGATGCGACGCGGCTCCGCACCGGGCACGGTGGCATCCAACAGGAAAATCTGCGAACCCGTGTCCCGGCTCAAAGTCAGGGCCAGCGTGCGCCCATCCGGCGACCACGTTGGCGCGCTATTCGACCCCTTGAAATTGGCAACCAAGCGGCGCTTGGCGGTCTCCACGTCATGCACATAAACGGACGGCTTGCGCGCCTCAAAAGACACGTAGGCCAGCTGCGTGCCAGTGGGCGACCAGGCAGGGGAAATAATCGGTTCGTTGCTGCGCAAGGCAAAGGTCGCGTTCTCGCCGTCGGCATCGGCAACCCACAGGGTGTAGACGGTGCCATTTTTGGTGACGTAGGCGATGCGGGTGGAAAAAACAGATTTCTCGCCCGTCAAGCGCTCATAGACAAAATCGGCAATTTTGTGGGCTGCCATGCGCATGTAGGCCGCTTCCACCACGTAGCCATAGCCACCCAGCGTCTCGTTACGGGCCACATCCCACACACGGAAACGCACATCAAAACGGCCATCAGACAGGCGGGTGACGCTGCCGCTGACCAGTGCGTCCGACCCCTTTTTACGCCAGAAGGAGGGATCGGACAGTCCGGTCGTTTCATCCAACACCGGAGCCCCCGAAAGATCAATCCCTCTGAACAAGCCGCTGCGCTCCAAATCGGCCTGAATGATGGTGGACAGTTTCTGCACGCTGGCATCGTTGCCCCGGAAAGGGGTGACCGCCACCGGGATCTGGGTGGTTCCCACCCCCGAAACCTCCACACGGAATTGCGCATGAGCCGCACCCGCTATCAGCATGCAGCACATGGAAATCAACCAGTTTTTCATATATCTGAACTTCACCAATTCGCAAAGGTCACGGTTTCAAAATCTGCCACCGCCCTGCACTCATCCAAACCCTGCACAGCCCGTACCAGCCCGCTGTGCATGCGCTCGCGCACCGTAGTCTCGTTCGCAGAAGCCCGCTCACGGCTGGCTTCTTCGTGCCACAAATGAAAAACCTCTGTCGCGAAAAAACCATTCTTGCGACGGATACCGGCATGGAACAAGCGCAACACCAGATCGGCGTCTTCATGGCCCCAGCCACGAAACGATGTGTCGAATCCATTGACGCGTTCAAAATCCGCACGCCACACACCCATATTGCAACTTCTGATGCCCCGCCAACGAAATCCGGACTCCAGTCGCAACGGCCCATCCGGCATGCGCAAAAGAGGTGCAATTTTACTGGCATCCCCTGCACGCCATTGTTGCAACCAATAGCTGTATCGCTTGCCGACAACGGTAGCAAGGCCGGAGATGACCTGTTGTGTAAATCGCTGGGATAGCAAACACCGGCTGCCATTGACCAAACAAGCGCTTTGCATCAAGCGCCGGTGCTGGGCAATGAAGTCGGTATCGGGCACACAGTCGCCATCGAGTAGCACCAGATAGCTGCCGCGGGCTTGGGCCACGCCCAGGTTGCGGGCGCGGGATACGGTGAAGCCGACGTCCGGGTGCCACACGTGGGCCAAGGGAAACGAGCAGCCTGCTGCCGACTCCACAATGCGTGCACGGTGCTCCGGTCGGGAACCGTCGTCGGCAATGACGACCTCAAAATGTGTGTCTGTCTGCTGTTGCAGAGCCGCGAGAACCACAGCAATGGTCTCGCTGCGGTTGTAGGTGGTCAGAACAACGGATATCAGGGGCTTATCGGACATGTTGGCTTAGACTCTAAGCGAATTTTCACCCCCGCCCATGTCACTTGTCTCTGTTTACATCATCGCTTACAACGAGGCGGAAAAAGTGCGTGCCACGATTGAGAGCGCGCGCTGGGCGGATGAAGTCGTCGTTGTGGACTCCTGGAGTACCGATGGAACGGTAGCGATTGCGGAGTCCCTGGGCGCGCGCGTGGTGCAGGTGCCATTCACCGGATTTGGCGATTTGCGCAACCAGGCTCTGGATGCCTGCACCCACACGTGGATATTCAGCCTGGACGCAGATGAGCGCTGCACACCGGAAGTGGCTGCCGAGATCCGCGGTATCACTGCAAACCCCGCCGCAGCAGACGCCTATTGGGTTGCACGGCGCAACTTCTTTATGGGTCGCTGGATCCGGCATTCCGGCTGGTATCCCAATTTCCGGCAACCGCAGCTGTTTCGCAAAGGCGCGTTGCGCTACGACGCACAACCGGTGCACGAAGGTTTCACCCTGAATACCGACAAGCCCCTGGGAACATTACGTAATGCAATTTGGCAATTTCCATTCAAAGACATGGGCGAGTTACTGCACAAAGCGAACCGCTATTCCACCTTGGGCGCACAAAAGATTGCGCACAAGAAAATCAGTATGGGCGGCGCACTGGCTCACGGCATCTGGGCATTTGTCAAGCACTATGTTTTCAAAGCGGGCTTCCTGGACGGCTGGCCCGGGTTTGTCATTGCACTGGGGAATTTTGAGGGGACTTTTTACCGGTATTTGAAGGCTTATGAAATCCAGCGGGGCGCAAATTGGGACGCGCCGTCTGGAAAGCCACCTAACGCCTGATAGTCGAGGATTTTTTTGCAAACCCTGCCACTTAGCACGCTGCGCAGAATATCCGTTGGGGTGTTGGCGGTTTCAGTGTCCTTACCCATGGGCTTTATCAGCGCGGCCAAGATTCTGCTGATGTTGGTCGCGATCGCCGTGGTTTGGGCATGCAGGGCAAGATCCTACGGTTGGAACATCAAGCGTCCGCCCTTCAACACTTGGATCTATCTCGGATTACTCGCCTTTATCGCCAGTAGTTTGTGGACACAGGCGCCAAATGCGCTGATGTGGAAATCCATAAATCACCACAGCGCACTTTTGCTTATTCCTCTGCTGTACTTTATGGTGGGAAACAAAAAAGAAGCCTACTGGGCCTTGCAACTATATGCGCTTGGGCAGCTCTTCGTTATCGCCTCCTCATGGGCGTTGTTTGGTGGAATTTCCGTCCCATGGCAAGCCACCGATCTTAGAAACTCAGGTAACCGATTCGCCATTTTTTCCAGCTATTTGGATCAATCCATCATGGCAAGCGTGCTTGCTGCAGTTTTATGGCAGGAGCGGATCACTGTCGCTCATGGGTGGCATCGCTACGGAGTCATTGGTGCGTGCTCAGCTGCTTTAGGCTGTGTATTTTTTTTAATGCCCGGCCGTACCGGTCAGTTGGTTGGCATAGCGATGATTTCTTTGGCGGTAATGTGGCTTTTGCCTTCCCGTGTCCGCCTCGCAGCTCTTTGTGCACCTGTGGTTTTTCTGGCGGCATTGTTGGTCTTTTCAAGGCCTGTCCATGACCGATTCGAAGCATCTTGGACGGAGGCCCGCGCATATTCGCAAGGCGATGCCAGCCCTACTTCCATTGGCTTTCGCTTGGAAGCTTGGCGTTCGGCGCTGATGACCATTCGGGAACACCCGATTGCAGGTACGGGCGCCGGGAGCTGGGGACAACAGTACGACGCAATTCAAGGTGCGGCTGGACGCCCCAATGAACATCCAACAGATGGCAATCCCCACCAGGAATTTTTGCTTTGGGGCGTTGAACTAGGGTTGGGCGGAATCGTGTTGCTACTGGGCATATTGGGCTCCATTTTCCAAGTCAGCCTACGAATGGAAGTGGCGCCGAGACGCGCTACCCAATCCATCTTACTTGCCACCGTAATTGCCTGCCTGTTCAACTGCGCCCTGTACGACGCGCTAATTGGTGACTACCTTTGCGTCACCCTTGCGCTTTGCTTGGCAGCGGGGTTGAAGCCGGATGCTGAGGAGACTCCAAAGAACGACCGCATGGCCGACATCCCAGCACGCCGTTAACCCTGGACACCTCTACGATCCTCGTAATTAGTGAGGCATTTCAATAGCAACTGCACCCAGGTAGTTGATCGACTGACCAGCACGCGTGGCAGTGTGAGTGCTCCATCCTGAACGGGAACCGGAACTCGACCCCTTCGCGTCGTCGTAGCGCTGACGTAAGCGGCTTGGGCCACGCACTGCAGGCTATCCGTGTTTAGCCGTCCATACGGGTAGCAAAAATGCTGCACTCCGCCAGGTTGGCGCAAAAAAGATTCCAGAAGGCGACGTGAACCACCGATCTCCAACTCTAAACTCTGCTGAGCGCAAACGGTCAAATCAAGGTGGTTACTGGTGTGAGAGCCGATCTCCTGACCTGCGTCGATCCAGGCTTGTAATTGCGCCTCATTCATCAAAGAAACCTGCCCGATTCCCTCGTCGAGATCCCAGATATTGGATTGGCCAATGCGCGCTGCCACCGCATAACATGTGGCACTGAATCGGAGCCGACGCAACACCGGAAGCGCATTATGAAAGTTGTTCTCGTATCCATCGTCAAAAGTAATCCCAAATACTCTACCTGTCCTCTCTCCTCTCAAATAGGGCATCAACTCGCCCATAGAAAGTCCTTGATAGCCCAAAAAATGCATCATCCACATGTGACGTGAAAAGGTACGAGGACTGACAACTAGGCCGCGCAGCGGCGTGCCCTTTGGGGGCGCCACGTCAATCTGGTGGTACATCAGTATCGGAATACGGGCCTGGTTCAATCTCGGATTCCTTGTAATTCAGCATACAAACGCTCATGCCGATGCGCCACGCGATCCCACGTGCGCTGGGTCGCAAACTCCAGCCCGTAAGTGCCGAGTCGCTGTTGTAATTCCGGAACCACTTGGAGCAGAGTCACCGCCTCTGCCAATGCCCGTGCATCATGTGGATCTTGCAACAACAAAGCATTCAAACCATGGGTCAATTCAGCGGCAATACCGCAGTAATCTGATTGGCTCACGATTACTGGCAATCCGTGCGACATGGCCTCTAAAACCACCATTGCGTATGTATCTTCCAAAGTGGGGTGAACCAAAATATCGGCAGCAATGTAGGCGACACCCACATCGTCCCGCATACCCAAAAAGTGCAGCTGTGATTCAACGCCCAAGTCCCGGGCCATGCCCTCCCAAACTACACGTTGCCCGACATGCCCGACCACCGCAACAAAGGCAGAAGGATCCGACAAGACAGCCAGGGCCTGAATTAGGCAGGTTAGACCTTTTTTTTTCAGATCATTTCCTACCAACAACAGACATCGGCCGTGCAACGGTAAACCCAGCGCCGCCCGTGCTTCCCAGCGCTGCTGCATAGACGCAAGGCCTGCAACCCCTGCAATACCCGGCGAAATCACCTGCATCGAGCGGTCAGTCCCCAGATAGGTCTGAGCAACGATAGTGCGCAAGGTTTCGGAAACAGCTACATAAACACGGCCATCGTCCTTGAATCGAGAGCGCTCCAGGCCAAGGTGCGCCAGCAGCCTGGGGCTGCTCACAATACCGAGCAGTTTCCACAGCAGCGTCAATCCTACCTTGCCGCGCAGCAAGGTGTAGCGCATCGGCAGAACATGCAAGGTCTGTACCTGACCATGCCATAAGTTTTCGTGCGAATGAACCATGTCGTAACCATGGCGCGTAACGCGCCAGGTCGCGTAAGCGAACAGTAATTGATTCACCCAACGCGGACGCCGCAATACCCATCGAATCGGGTGGTACTGCACCTTTGGAAGCACAGTTCCAATTGTTTGCGCGAAAACATGCACATCATGGCGTTCAGACAGTTGCTCAGCCAACGCCACCGCATAGCGTTCCGCACCCCCACCCTTGGTATCGAAGTTCTTAGTCAAGAATGCAATTCGAAGTCTTTGCAAGATAGCCTCACAACAACACAATGTCGTACTTTTCCTGCGCCACGCCGGCCTCGCTTTGCAGGGAAATCGGCTTGCCAATAAAGCTGCTCAGGCCTTCCAGATGCTGGCGTTCTTCGTCCAAAAACAGCTCGATCACCTTGGACGAGGCCACGATGCGGAATTCGCGCGGATTGAACTGCCGCGCCTCGCGCAGGATTTCCCGAAAAATATCGTAGGCCACGGTGCGCACGGTTTTGACCGTGCCTTTTCCCTGGCATTCGGCGCAGGGTTCGCACAGCATATGCGCCAGCGAATCACGGGTGCGCTTGCGCGTCATCTCCACCAAACCCAGCTGCGAAAAACCGCCCAGCGTGGTCTTGACCCGGTCCCGCTGCAGCTGCTGGCGCAGTGCGTCCAGCACCTGCTGGCGGTGGTCTTCGCGCACCATGTCAATAAAGTCAGCAATCACAATGCCACCCAGATTGCGCAGGCGCAGCTGGCGCGCAATTGCGTGGGCCGCTTCCAGATTGGTTTTGAAAATCGTGTCGTCAAAATTGCGGGCACCCACAAAACCACCGGTGTTCACGTCAATCGTCGTTAAAGCCTCGGTCTGGTCAATCACCAGGTAACCGCCGGACTTCAGATCCACCCGCCGCGCCAAGGCCCGGGTGATGTCTTCGTCAATGCCGAACAAATCAAAGATCGGCCGCTCGCCTTTGTAGCGCTGCAACTTGGCCGCTGCAGCGGGCATGAACTCCAGGCCGAAAGCCTTGAGTGCCTCGCATTGTTCGCCGGAATCAACGCGAATCGCCTGCGTACCCTCACCGACCAGATCGCGCAGCACCCGCTGCATCAGGTTGAGGTCCTGGTGCAGCAGGCTGGCCGCTGGCAGGCGCAAGCTGGCGGCTTTGGTGCGTGCCCAGGCTTTGCGCAGGTACTGGATGTCGTCGGCCAGTTCCATATCGCTGGCGTCTTCGGCGTTGGTACGCAAAATAAAACCGCCGCCCTCGCTGCCAGACAGCGCCTGCATACGCGCCCGCAGCTGCTCACGCTGCTCCAGCGGGATTTTTTGCGACACGCCGATGTGGTCATCCTGCGGTAAAAAAACCAGCATGCGTCCGGCGATGCTGATTTGTGTCGAGAGGCGCGCACCTTTGCTGCCCATGGGGTCCTTGACCACCTGCACCATCAGGCTCTGGCCTTCGAAGACCTGGCGCTCAATCGGAATCTGGCCCTGCGCGCTGCGCGCTGCGCTGATGGTCTCGCCCTCTGCAGGTGGATGCCATACATCGGCCACATGCAAAAACGCAGCCTTGTCGAGCCCGATATCGATGAATGCAGACTGCATGCCCGGCAGCACGCGCTGCACCTTGCCCAGGTACACATTGCCCACCAGGCCGCGCTCCAGGGTGCGCTCCACATGCAATTCCTGCAGCGCGCCGTTCTCCACCACAGCGACGCGTGTCTCCTGCGGGGACCAGTTGATCAAAATGTCTTGGAGCATGGGATTCAGGCAAACTGCCGCAGCGCGTGCGCGGTCTCGAAAAGCGGTAGCCCCATGATGCCAGAGTAGCTGCCACTGATGTGGGCAATATGCGCCGCTGCCAGGCCTTGTACCGCATAAGCGCCGGCCTTGCCCATGGGCTCGCCGCTGGCAACATAAGTTTCAATATCGTGCGCGTCCATGACGGCAAACCGCACCTGTGAAACCGACAGGGCCTGCACCAACTGCTCCCCTTGCCCCAGCGCCACAGCAGTCAGCACCCGGTGGCTGCGCCCGGACAAGCGCGCCAGCATGCGGGCGGCATCCGCTGCGTCCTGCGGCTTGCCCAGTATGGATCGACCCAATGCCACCGTGGTGTCGGCGCACAGCACGGGCGCGTCCGGCAGGCCGCGCGCAACCCGGCGTTGCAAGGCGGCCTCCAACTTCAAACGGGTGACGCGCTGCACATAGTCTGCGGGAGCCTCGCCCGGCAGCACCACTTCCAAGGCCTCGGCGTCTTCGTCGGCGCTCGGCAGCAACAGCGTGTGGCGCACGCCCAACTGCTCCAGCAACTGGCTGCGACGCGGGCTTTGCGAGGCCAGGTAGACCATAGGCGGGCCCGTGTAGCCCATGTGGCTGGCGGAGCTCATTCGCGGTGGTAAGGGTGTTTGGCGTTGATGGACCAGGCCCGGTACAGCTGCTCAATCAGCAGCACGCGGGCAAAGGCGTGCGGCAGCGTCAGGTCGGACAGGCGGACGCGCTCGTGCGCCGCCAGCCGCAGCGCCGGATCCAGCCCGTCGGGGCCGCCAATCAGCAGCGCCACATCGCCCTGCTCCTGCCAAAGCGACAGGCGACGGGCCAGCGCCGGGGTGTTGAGCGCCTCGCCGCGCTCGTCCAGCGCCACGGTGCGCGCGCCTTTGGGAATCGCAGCCTCGATGCGGGCGCGCTCGGCGGCGTACAAAGTCTCCAGGGTCTTTGAGCCGCGCGGCTCGGTTTTGACAGCTTTGAGCTCTATGCGGATCTCTGGCGGAAAGCGCTTGGCGTAGTCGTCCCAGGCAGTTTGCGCCCAGTCCGGCACCCGCTGCCCCACCGCCACGATGCGCAGCAGCACAGCGCCTTAGGCCTTGCGCGGCGCAGTTTTGGCAGCCGCCGGTTTGCGCACGGGTGCCTTGACTGCCAATGACTTGCGGGCTGCCACGGGCTTGGCCGCTGTCGGCTTGACAGCTGCGGCCCGCGCGGGCGCCGCCTTGGTTTGGGGCTTGGACACCGCTTTGCGCGCCACCTTCTTGGCAGGCGCGTTCACCACCACGGTTGGCACCTTGGCACGGGGTGCTGCACTGGACTTGGCAGCGGATGCCTTTTTGGCTGGAGCCTTGGCAGCAGGTGCCTTTTTGGCAGCCGCTTTTTTCAACGCGGCCTTGGACGGGAAGGCCTCTGCCACACCCGCTTTAGCGGCGCTGGAGCGGCGCAGCGATGGCGTCGGCATCGCCTTGGCGCCCGTCTTGGACTTGGGTGCGGCATCCACCACCTCAGCCTTCACCAGGCCGGGCTTCTCTGCGCCGAGTTTGAGGCGCACCGGCTTTTCACCCCACAGCTCCTCCAGCCGGTAATAGCTGCGGAACACCGGTTGCATCACATGCACGACCACCTGCCCGCAATCCACAATGATCCACTCGCCATTGCCCTCGCCTTCGATGCGGGGCTTGGGAAACCCGGCCTTGCGCACCGCATCGACCACACTGGACGCCAGCGCCTTGGTCTGGCGGTTGGATGTACCGGAGGCCACCACCACGCGTTCGAACAGAGAGGACAGCGCCTCGGTGTCAAAGACCTGGATGTCGTGTGCCTTCACATCCTCCAGCCCATCGACGACGGCGCGTTGCAGTTTCTGGACATCTTTTTTGCCGCTGGTTGCGCTGGCGCTGGGGGCAGAGGTTTTCTTGGTGGTCATCAATCAGGGTACTCAGTGGAAAAGGTCGGGGCGTACAGCAGATGCTGGGCAATATACCGTGCGACTGCCGGGGCGAGGATGGCGCTGGCATCGTGCCCCGCAGCCAGGGTTTCGCGCACGGCCGTGGAACTGCAAGGAACAGGGGGCATGGGGACCGCAAGCAGGGCGTGGCCCATCAATGCAGCCGCTGGCTTTTGCGTCGCATCCAGCGGGTCCGCGCGGCCTACAACACACAAGGTTGCCAGTTGCGGCAGTGCCTCGGCACGGCTCCAACTGTCCAGACGCTGCGCCTGGTCCTGGCCCATGAGCAGAAAAAAATCGGCGCCCGGATAAAGCTGGTGCAATTCGCGCAAGGTGTCGACGGTGTAGCTCGGGCCTGCGCGCCGTATTTCGCGTCCGTCGACCTGCACCTGCGGAATACCGCCAAATGCCAGTTCGCTCATGGCCATGCGGTGTCGCGCTGCACTCAGCGGACGGCTTTTGTGCCAGGCGCTGCCGGTGGGAACGACGAGCAATAGATCAAGCGCCAGGTGCTGTATGGCCGCCTGCGCCAGCGTGCTGTGTCCCCGGTGCGGGGGATCGAACGCGCCGCCGAACACGCCGATACGCCGCGGCGGCGCCGGTTGCGTGCTCATGCGCGGACGGCCATCAGGCTTTGATGGCGCGGTGGCCGATGTCGTGGCGCATGTGCGCGCCCTCAAAACCAATGCCGGAGGCGACGCGGTACGCGCGTTGCTGCGCCGCCTTGACGCTGTCGGCCAACGCCGTCACGCACAGCACGCGCCCGCCGCTGCTGCGCAGCACACCGTCTTGCAACGTCGTGCCAGCATGGAACACGACTGCCCCCTCCTCTTCGGGCGGCAGGCCATGGATCGCATCGCCCGTTCGGACCTTCTCGGGGTAACCGTGCGCAGCCATGACTACGCCCAAGGCCGTACGCCGGTCCCACTGCAAATTCAGCTCCGGGTTCAGCCCGCCAGCTTCGCTGGCGGCGTACAGCACATCGAGCAAATCAGACTTGAGGCGCATCATGATGGGCTGTGTCTCGGGGTCGCCCATGCGGCAATTGAACTCCAGGGTCTTGACGCCGCCCTGCGCATCGATCATCAGCCCCGCGTACAAAAAGCCCGAAAACGGAATGCCGTCCTGCTCCATGCCACGGATAGTGGGCAGGATCACCTCGCGCATGGCCCGGGCGTGGACGGCAGGCGTCACCACCGGAGCCGGCGAATACGCCCCCATACCGCCCGTGTTGGGGCCCTGGTCGCCGTCGCGCAAGCGCTTGTGGTCCTGGCTGGTCGCCAGCGGCACGACGTGCTTGCCGTCGCAGATGACGATGAAGCTGGCCTCCTCGCCTTCCAAAAATTCTTCAATGACCACGCGGGACTGGCCCTCGCCCGCCAAAGGCGCCGGGCTGTTGCCACCCAGCATGAAATCAATCGCCGCATGGGCCTGCGCCAGGGTCTCGGCCACTACCACGCCCTTGCCAGCGGCCAGGCCATCGGCCTTGACCACAATCGGCGCGCCCTGCGCGTCTACATAGGCATGGGCATCCGCTGGCTGGTTGAAGGTGGCAAACGCAGCGGTCGGGATCGCGTGGCGCTGCATAAAGGCTTTGGAAAAAGCTTTGGAGCTCTCCAACTGCGCCGCCGCCTGCGTGGGCCCGAAGATGCGCAAACCCGCAGCCCGGAAGCTGTCGACCACACCGGCTGCCAGCGGCACCTCGGGGCCAACCACCGTGAGACCGATTTTTTCGTGCGATGCCCAGGCGCAGAGTTCGCCCATATCGGTAATGGGCAGGTTGTGCAGGCGCTTGTCCGATGCAGTGCCGCCGTTGCCGGGGGCCACAAAAACCATTTGCACTTTAGGCGACTGCGCCAGCTTCCAGGCCAGCGCATGTTCACGGCCGCCGCCGCCAATCACCAAAACTTTCATAGCGCGGCGTTGTGGAAAATTTCTTGCGTGTCGTCCAGGTCTTCCAGCACATCAAGCAGCTTTTGCATACGCAGGGCGTCCTCGCCTTCGAGCTCGATGGTGTTGTGGGGACGCATGGTGATGGCGGCTTCTTCGGCCACCAATCCGGCCGCCTGCAGCGCGTTTTTCACAGCTTCAAAATCCGCCACAGCGCTCAGCACCTCGATAACGCCGTCGTCATGGGCTACGACATCCTCGGCACCGGCTTCGAGCGCGACCTCCATCACCCGGTCTTCGCCGGTACCCGGCGCAAAAATCATTTGCCCGCAATGCTGAAACTGGAAGGCCACCGATCCCTCCGCACCCATATTGCCGCCGTGCTTGCTCAAGGCGTGGCGCACTTCGGCCACGGTGCGCACCCGGTTGTCGGTCATGGTGTCGATGATGATGGCCGCGCCGCCGATGCCGTAGCCCTCGTAGCGGATTTCCTCGTAGCTCACACCTTCCTGGTTGCCCGTGGCTTTGTCGATGTTGTATTTGATGCGGTCGGCCGGCATATTGGCCGCCTTGGCCCGCTCCACGGCCAAACGCAGGCGCGGGTTCATGCCCAAGTCGCCACCGGCTGCGCGGGCCGCCACCGTGATCTCACGGATGATGCGGGTCCAGACCTTGCCCCGCTTCTCGTCCTGCCGACCTTTACGGTGCTGAATATTGGCCCATTTGCTATGTCCTGCCACGCGACTGTCCTTTTGTAAAAATCCGCAAAGCGGCCCGGGCATTGTACTTTTCGCTACCTGCGACGCGCGCTGCGCACCCCTTCCAAGCCGCCCACGCTGCGCAGAACCTGTCCCAGTCGCGCAGCGTTGGGCACTTCCACGGTAAATGTCATCCATGCAATCGACTTGATGGTCTGGGTTTGTACCCCGATCACATTCATTTTTTCCTTGGTGAAGACCTCGGATATGTCGCGCAGCAAACCCTGGCGGTCCACCGCTTCCACCGAGATGTCCACCGGATAGACCGGGCCGCCCTGCCCGGCTGCGCCGTCTTTGGTTTTGGTCGCGGGCGCGGTGCCCCACTGCACTTCAATCACCCGGTCGCCGCTGCGCGCCACCATATTGCGCAGGTTGGAGCAATCGGCACGGTGCACGCTGACGCCCTGCCCGCGGGTCACAAAGCCGCTGATCGCATCCGGCGGCGCCGGTTTGCAGCATTTGGCGAGCTGCGTCAGCAGCGAATCCACACCCACCACCAGCACACCGCCTTTGCCCGCCGCGTTGCTACGGGGTTTGCGCAGCAGCACAGCGTCGTCGGACGCCTGCACCGGCTCGGGCGGGCGCAGCACGATCTCGATGTTGCGCAGCGAGAACTCGTCCTTGCCCACCACCTCAAACAAGTCGTCGGCGCTGTTAAAGCCCAATTGCGTGGCCAGATCGTCCAGACGCAGCGCGGTTTTGCCTTCGCGCTGCAGCAGTTTTTCCACGGCCTCGCGGCCCTTGGCCACGGTCTCGGTCAAAGCCTGGGCGTTGAACCAGGCCCGCACTTTGGCGCGGGCGCGCTGGCTGTTCAAAAAACCCAATTCAGGATTGAGCCAGTCGCGCGAGGGCCCGCCTTCTTTGGCCGTGATGATGTCCACCGTCTGGCCATTGCGCAGCGGGGTGCTCAGGGGCACCAAATGCCCGTCCACCCGCGCACCCCGGCAGCGGTGGCCCACAGTGGTGTGCACGCTGTAGGCGAAGTCCACCGCCGTCGCGCCCTGGACCAACTCAATCACAGCCGCATCGGGTGTGAGCACATAAATCCTGTCGTCCAGCGCAGGTGCTTGGGGTGAGCCGCTTGCCGCCCCGGCCTCGCCACCGGCAATATCGCGCTCCCAGGCCAGCAGCTGGCGCAGCACGGCAATCTTGGCTTCATACGGGCTGCTGGCGCTCACGCCGGCATAGCCTTTGACGCCGGCCTCTTTGTAGGCCCAGTGCGCGGCCACGCCGTGTTCGGCATGCTGGT